>NZ_JBSGXZ010000041.1:0-88143 GCF_053610285.1 Lentzea sp. NPDC054927 | reverse complement strand
CCCGCGAGTGGCGCGGACCCCCTGATCAGATTGGCGGGGGTCTGGGGGCGGAGCCCCCAGGAAACGCACGCAACAGGACTCGCCGCCCGCAAGGTGACCACCCTCAAAGCTCGCGCCCGCCAAGGTGACCACCACCAAAAGTCGCGACCCACCCCCCGATTAGCACCCCCACCACCCCCTCACCTACACTGGTCGGGTTGCCTCGGCGAGGGCGGGCCTTCCACGGTCCGGCGTGATCGACGCGGTGGCTTGATGCCGCGCGTGTTGACGTTATCCGCGTGTTGCTCGCCGCCGCAGGCCACCACCCCAGAGCTCGATCCAACGCCTGAAACTTGTGCACCGCCCCGACGTACAAGGCCAGACTTGTAAGGAGTACCCCACCGTGTCCGAGGTCCGTCTCGCCGCTGAGCAGCGCACTGAATTCGGCAAGGGCGCCGCCCGCCGTACCCGTCGCGCCGGCAAGATCCCCGCGGTGCTCTACGGCCACGGTTCCGACCCGAAGCACCTGGCCCTGCCGGCGCTCGAGTTCGCCCGTGTCGTCCGTGAGCACGGTCAGAACGCAGTCCTCACCCTCGCCCTCGACGGCGCGAGTGAGCTGGCTCTGACCAAGACCGTCACCACCCACCCGATCAAGAACTACATCGAGCACGTCGACCTGCTGCTCGTCCAGCGGGGCGAGAAGGTCACGGTCGAGGTGCCGCTGGTCATCTCGGGCGAGCCCGCCTCCGGCACGCTGGTCACGCAGGACCTCAGCACCATCACCATCGAGGCCGACGCGCTGAACATCCCGGACCAGATCGAGCTGTCGATCGCGGGCGTTGCCGCCGGCACCCAGATCCACGCCAGCGACCTGACCCTCCCCGAGGGCGCCACGCTCGCCGGTGACGCCGACGCGCTCGTCGTCGCCGTCAACGAGGCACCGTCCGCCGCGCAGCTCGAGGGTGAAGAGGCCGCAGCTCCGGCCGAGACCACCGAGGAAAGCTGAGCCCCATCACGTCGGGCAGGACAGACGGCGCGCCACCCCCTCACGAGGGGGGAGGCGCGCCGTTGCAGTACCTGGGACCGGCCGAGATCCGGGCCAAGACCTTCCGCCGCAAGCGGCAGGGTTACAACCCGGAGCAGGTCAACGAGTTCCTGCTGATCATCGCCGACGCCCTGGCAGGCCGTCTCCGCCTGGACCCGGACCACGTGCGCACCGTCAGGTTCGCCACGGTCCCCAACGGCTACGACCCGCTCAGCGTCGACGGCGTCCTGCACCTGCTGGAGTTCCAGGTCCGCAACGGCATCGTGCCGCCCACGGGCCTGGCCACCGGTGAGGACCTGAACGCGCGCAAGCTGCCGAAGTCCAGCACCGGATACGATCGCACCGAAGTCGACGCCTTCATCGCCCGCGCCGCGGCCAACCTGGACGGCCGGGGTGGCATGACCTCCACCGAGGTCCGCAACACCCGGTTCAGCACCACGTCCGGCCTGCTGGGCAAGGGGTACCAGGTGCAGGCCGTGGACGCGTTGCTGGACGACCTCGAGCAGGAGTTGCGCTTCCGTGGACGATGACCTCGCCCTCATTGTCGGCCTGGGCAACCCGGGCCCGAAGTACGAGGGCAACCGCCACAACATCGGCTTCCTGATCCTCGACGAACTGGCAGCCCGCACCGGCGGCAAGTTCAAGGCCCACAAGTCCGGCGCCGAGATCGTCGAAGGCCGCCTCTCCGGCCACCGCGTGGTGCTCGCCAAGCCACGCAGCTTCATGAACCTCTCCGGCGGCCCAGTGGCCAGCGCCGTGAAGTTCTTCAAGCCCACCACCATCGTCGTGATCCACGACGAGCTGGACCTGCCCTTCTCCTCAATCCGCATGAAGCTGGGCGGCGGCGACAACGGCCACAACGGACTCCGCTCCATCACGAAGTCCCTGGGCACCAAGGACTACCACCGCGTCCGCTTCGGCGTCGACCGCCCGTCGGGCCGCCAGGACCCCGCCGACTACGTCCTGAAGGACTTCTCCACCGTCGAACGCAAGCAACTCGCCCTGGAGATCGACCGGGCGGCGGACGCGGCCGAGGCCCTCGTCACCAAGGGCCTCGAAGCCGCCCAAAACGCCTTCCACTAGCGGGCACAATGGACGGCATGACCAACCGAAAGGGCCATGCCGCCTAAACGCCCGAAGCCCCCGCAGATCTCCGGGGCATCTCCACATCTACAAGCAGGTGTGGATCGGCTTGAACGAAGCCGCAACTACCTCTGGCCAGGCGCCGTCAAGCTTGCACTCGACGTATGGGCCGCGTGGGCACGCTCTCCGTCACGGAAATGGTGGATGGACCAGACGCCGTGGGAGTGGGAGTACTACCCCGAGGAGGATCCGTTCAGAGCCCGCGAACTCCTCGCCGCCGTCGCCTGCGCACTCCCCCGCAGGAGCGCGAGGGAGCTGCGCAAACGACTCGACGAACTAGACGCGCTCCACTAAACCAACGCAGCCGCCGCTAAACCAACGCAGCCGCCGCCGACCGGCGAAGCTTCCCAGACGGCGTCTTCGGCAAAGTCCCCGGCGGCTGCACCACCACGGCGAACGGCCGCAACCCAACGGCGTCCACCACCCGCGCTGTCACTTCCTTGACCAGGGACTTCTCCGCCTCGGCATCCCCGGCCAGCTTCGACTCGACCACGACGGCGAACCGCTCCCGCTGCGTCCCGGCGTCCAACCGCACCGCCACCGCGTTGCCGGCCCGCACGCCGTCCACCGAGCAGGCGGCACGCTCCACATCGGTCGGATAGATGTTCCGCCCGCCCATGATGATGACGTCCTTGCGCCGCCCGCAGACGACCACCTGACCGTCCTCGACGACGTACCCGAGGTCCCCAGTGGACAGCCATCCCTCATCGTCCTGAGTGGCCAGAGGCCCGTTCACCGTCAGGTAGCCGGGCGTCACGGCCTCGCCCCGGATCTGCAGCTCACCAACGTCCCGAACGCCGAGCACCTTGCCCTCGTCATCGACGACCCGGAGCTCCAGCCCCGGCAGCGGCGGCCCCAGCAATGGGAACGCGCGCCCGCCCGCGGCCGGCATCGCCTTCTTGTCCGCCTCGACGGCGTCCGCGTCCACCACGTCCACCGACAGCCCGGTGAACAGCGGCGCGAAGGCGACGCCCAGCGTGGTCTCCGCCATGCCGTAGGCGGCCAGGATCGACTCCGGCCGCAGCCCGAACCGGGCACCAGCGTCGACAAAGGCCTGAACAGCCGCCGGGTCGATCGGCTCGGCGCCGTTCAGAGCGAGCCGCAGAGAAGACAGGTCGAACGAATCGGAGGACGAAGCCAGGCGGCGCGCCACGATCGCGTAGGCGAAGTTCGGCGCGGCGGTGATCGTGCCGCGGTAACGGGTGATCAGGTCTGCCCACAGGGTCGGGCGCGACAGGAAGTCGACGGGGGTGACCTTCACCAATTCCAGGCCGAACAGCATCGGCACGGTCAGGAACCCGACCATCCCCATGTCGTGGAACAGCGGCAGCCACGAAACCATGACGTCGGACGACGGATCCAGGGCCGCGGCGATGCGCATGCCCTCGGCGTTGGCCATCAGATTGCGGTGCGTGATTCGCACCGCTTTCGGATCGGCGGTCGATCCACTCGTCAACTGCAGCAGTGCCGTGGCATCCTCGGGGGTGGGAACAGGAGCAGCGATCGGCTCAGCGTCGAGTTCGGAGAGCTTCCGGTACGGAACTCCGTGTTGGTCCAGCACGGGAGCCAGGGCGTCGAATGGGCTGCCTAGCAGGACCAGACGAGAGTCGATCATGGCGAGCACCCGCAACGTGTCCTCGGCCCATTCGGCCAGGTCGGTGCGAGGTGTGGGTTGATGCAACATCGTGACGCTCCCGCCACACAGCCAGGCTGCCTGCACGGCTGGAGCGATCACGGCAGGTTCGGCGGCGAGCACGGCTACCGCGGTGCCCGGCGCCAGATCGAGCGCACCGGCCATCCGCCGGGCGCGTTCGTGCACCTCGGCCCACGTCCGGCGGACGGGCTCGGCGGGTTCACCCGTCGTCATGCCCCTGTCCCCGCCGTTTGCCGCCGTCGCCAGCATCACATCCACGAACTGACTCATGTTCGCGATCGTAGTGGCGCCGTTTGGTCCATCAGGACGAAACGTTATGCCACGCGAAACGCGATACTCCCCAGTACAGGTACACAGGAGGAGGTCATTGGTGGATCGGGGCGGCCCCGGAGCGCAGCATCGTCTGCCCGCGCATCCGGCACCTCTGCTCTCCGCACAGGACGTGGCTCTGGTCGCGTTCCACCGTCCCCCGAAAGGACACCGGGGGTACGACGCGGCTGAGGTGGACGCATTTCTCGACCGCGTCGAGGACACCATGCGCAGCAGGGACATCCTCACGCGTGAGGACGTGCTGGGCATCAAGTTCAGCAATGCGACCCGGGATCCGGGCTATGACGTGAACGAGGTCAACGTTTTCATGGAGCTCGTCGCCGACACGTTGCGGTCCACTCCGCAACGGCAACAGGCCGCCGCACCCGCGCAGGGCGCGCACGCCACGTCGCAGGCACTCAGACCGGCCGTACGGCTGTCTCCTGACGACGTTGCCGCCGTGCGCTTCCACAAGCCAAGACCGGGGACCCGCGGGTACCACGAAGGCCAGATCGACGCTTTCCTCGACCGCATCGAGAACACCCTGCGCGGCAGGGACAACCTGACCGCGCAACAGGTCCAGGACGCGGTGTTCGGCGAGACCGCCCCTGGCACGTTCGGGTACGACGAAGAGGACGTCGACACGTTCCTCGACCTCGTCGTGCTGATGTTCGAAACCGCGCCACCGCCGGTCAGGCCCCTGCCGCCGACGACGCAGCTGCCGCAGCAGCAGCAACGGCCCCAGCAGCGCAGTCCGCAACCGCCGCAGCGCCCTCAGCGGCCGCAGCCGCAGCAACCGGTGCAGCAGCCCGCGACGCCCAAGTCCGTCGACGAGCCGAAGATCACCGCAGCGGACATCCGCAAGATCGCGTTCCACCGCCCTCCCCGCGGCCGCCGCGGCTACCAGGAGTCCCAGGTGGACGCGTTCCTCGACCGGATCGAGGCGACCCTGCTCGGCCAGGACAACCTGACCGGCAAGGACATCCGGGACGTTCGGTTCTCGCGCCCGCTGATCGGCCGGCGCGGCTACGACGAGACCGAGGTGGACGCGTTCCTCGGCCAGATCGAACAGCAGCTCGCCGGACCGATGCGCAGCATGCCGCAGGTCAGGTCGTGGAAGGACCTCCGGCAGCTGCGGATCCCGCAGGCAGCGGCCGGCCAGCGCGGCTACCGCACCGCGCAGGTCGACCGGATGCTGGAGGAGATCGGCGTCGCGCTCGACGGCATGCTCGGCGCGAACTCCGAAGAGGTCCTGAAGGCACGCTTCAGCTACGCACTGCTCTCCGGCCAGGGCTACGACACGTCGTTCATCGACGAGCTGCTGCCCCAGCTCGCCGCCGAACTGCGCCGCCGGGGCCGCTAGAGGGGCCCGTCAAAGGCCCCTCAGAGCCCTCTCAGCCCTCCACGACCTCCGCCGCGACCATCCAGGCTGCCTCGACGTCGGTCTCCTCCGCCAGGACGGCACGGAGCTCGGCGTCGAGCTTCAGCAACCGGTCGGGATCGGTCGAGGCCTCCGCCAGCGCGGCGTGCAGCTCGGCTTCCTTCTTGTGCAGCACCTCGAGGCGTCGCTCCAGCCGCGCCAGCTCCTTGCGGGCGGCGCGCTGGTCGGCGGCGTTCGACGGTGCCTTGCCGGCGGCGGGCGCGGCGGCGTTCTCCCTGTCGCGCAACGAGTCCCGGCGCTTGAGGTACTCCTCGATGCCGCCGGGCAGCTCGGTCAGCCCGCCATCGCCGAACAACGCCACGACCTTGTCGCACACGCGCTCGACGAGGTACCGGTCGTGCGAGATCACGACGAGCGTGCCCGCCCACGAGTCGAGCAGGTCTTCCAGCTGCTGCAACGTGTCGATGTCCAGGTCGTTCGTGGGCTCGTCGAGCAGCAGCACGTTCGGCTCTGCCATCAGCAACCGGCACAGCTGCAGCCGCCGCCGTTCGCCACCGGACAGGTCCGAGACCGGCGTCCACTGCTTCTGCGACGAGAACCCGAACCGCTCGCCCAGCTGCGAGGCCGACATCTCGTACTTCCCGAGCACGACGCGCCGCGCGATCTCCTCGATCGCCTCCAGCACGCGCATCGACCCGTCGAGGTCGAGCAGCTCCTGCGAGAGGTGCGCGATCTTCACCGTCTGGCCCTGGATCCGCTTGCCCGTCTCGGGTTCGCGTTCCCCTGCCAGCAGCTTGAGCAACGTCGTCTTGCCGGACCCGTTGACGCCGACCAGACCGATCCGCTCGCCGGGTCCGATGCGCCACGTCAGGTCGCGGACCAGCACCCGGTCCGGAATGGACAGTGTGGCGTCCTCGATCTCGATCACCGTGCGGCCCAGGCGCTTCTTGGCGAACGCGAGCAGCTCGACGTTGTCCCGCAACGGCGGCACGTCCGCGATCAACGCCTCGGCGGCCTCGATCCGGTAGCGCGGCTTCGAGGTCCGCGCGGGCGCGCCACGGCGCAGCCACGCGAGTTCCTTGCGCGCCAGGTTCTGCCGCTTCTCCTCCAGCACGTCCGCCAGCCGGGTCCGCTCGGCGCGGGCGTAGATCCAGTCGGCGTAGCCGCCCTCGTACTGCTCGACCTTGCCGTTCACCACTTCCCACGTGCGGTTGCAGACCGTGTCGAGGAACCACCGGTCGTGTGTCACGACCACGAGCGCGCACTTGCGGGCCAGCAGGTGCTCCGCGAGCCACCGCACACCCTCGACGTCCAGGTGGTTCGTCGGCTCGTCCAGCACGATCAGCTCGAGGTCCTGGATCAGCGCGGCCGCCAGCACGACGCGGCGCCGCTCACCACCGGACATCGTGGAGACCACGGAGTCCAGCCCCAGCGCGGTGATCCCGAGTCCGTCCAAAATGGACCGGACGCGGGCGTCGGCGGCCCACTCGTGCTCGGCGTCGAACCCGAGCGGGTCGATCACCGCGTTGCGCACGGTCGAACCGTGGGGCAGTTCGGTCCGCTGCGTCACGACCGCCATCCGCAGATCGCGCGACCGCGACACGCGGCCGTCGTCGGCGGGCTCCACCCCGGCCAGCACCTCGAGCAGCGTCGTCTTGCCGCCACCGTTCAGGCCGACGACACCGATCCGGTCGCCCTCGTTGACGCCGAGCGACACGCCGTCGAGCAGCGGCCGGACGCCGAACGACTTCTGCACGGACTCCAGGTTGACCAGGTTGGCCATCAAAACCTCACGACTAGTAAGAAACTGCCCGATGCAGGCTACCCAGCAGGACCGAAGCCCTCGGCTACGCGTGCACCTCGGGGGGCGTCGGTTTGGGCTCTTCAGTCGCGATCACACGAGCTCCGGGCACCGGGCCGTGCGCCACCCGCACCGTCCGGCACACCCCCGCGCCGGCCAGCTCGGCGGCCACGCGCACCGCCGTGTCCGCGTCCTCGCACAGGAACGCCGTCGTGGGGCCGGAACCGGACACGATGCCGGCCAGCGCGCCCGCGTCGACACCCGCGCGCAAAGTGCGCCGCAGGTTCGGGCGCAATGAAACCGCCGCGGCCTGGAGGTCGTTGCCCAGCAGCAGAGCGAGCTGCCGGGGGTCACCGGAGGACAGACCTTCCAGCACCGCCTCGACCGCACCCACGCGCGGCGGATCACCCTCGCCGCGCAGGCGGTCCAGCTCGTCGAACACGTCCGGAGTGGACAGTCCACGCCGGTCGAACGCCAGCACCCAGTGGAACTGGTGGCGGCCCAGCACCGGCACGATCCGCTCGCCGCGGCCGGTGCCCAGGGCGGTCGCGCCGTACAGGGCGAAGGGGACGTCGGCGCCGAGCTTCCCCGCCAGTTCTGCCAGCTCGTCGCGGCTGATCTCCAGCCGCCACAACGACGACAGGCCCACGAGCGCCGCCGCCGCGTCCGCGCTGCCGCCCGCCATGCCGCCCGCGACGGGGATGGCCTTGCGGATGACGACGCGGACCTTCGGGTCGTCCGGGTCCTTGCCGACGTGCGTGGCCAGCAGCCGGACGGCGCGCCAGGCCAGGTTCGAGGCTCCGGTGGGCACCTGGTCGGCACCCTCGCCGTGGACTTCGACGCCGGGTTCGTCGGCCACCGCGACGGTGACCTCGTCGACCAGCGAAAGCGCCTGGAAGATGGTCACCAGGTCGTGGTAGCCGTCCGGGCGCACGTCACCGACGGCCAGGTGCAGGTTGACCTTGGCCGGGACGCGAACTGTGACCGGGGGTGGAACGACTGCGAGCACCATGTCAGCCTACGGGCGTTCTGGAGTCCCGGACTCCTCCCCCGGTCACTGCGGACGTCACACCGGGATGACGGAACCGTTGAAGGTCTGCTTGATGTAGTCCTTGACCTGCTGCGATCCGAGCAGCTCCGCCAGCTCGCGGACGCGCTTGTCGTCCTTGAGCTCCGTGCGGGTGACCAGGCCGTTCGCGTTCGGATTGCCCTCGGCCTTCTCCAGCGCGAGCGAGTCGGTGGCGGGCTTGAGGCCCGCGTCGATCGCGTAGTTGCCGTTGATCACGGACGCGTCGGTGTCCTCCAGCGACCGCGGCAGCTGAGCGGCCTCCAGCGGCACGAACTGCAGGTTCTTGGGGTTCTCCGCGATGTCGCGGACGGTCGGCTGGTCCACGGCCTTGAGCTTGATCAGGCCGTTCGCCTCCAGCAGCTTCAGGCCGCGCGCCTCGTTCGTGGCGTCGTTGGCCACCGCGATCTTGGCGCCGTTCGCGAGCTCGTCGAGCTTCTTGGCCTTCTTCGAGTACAGGCCCAGCGGCTCGACGTGGACGGGCTGGACCCACTCGACCTTGGCGCCGCTCTCCTTGGTGAACGTCTCCAGGTACGGGACGGTCTGGAAGTAGTTGGCGTCGAGCGAACCGTCGACCAGCGCGGTGTTCGGCTGGACGTAGTCGGTGAACTCGACGACCTCGATCTTCAGGCCCTTCGACGCGGCGAGGTTGTCGGCCACGTACTTGAGGATCTGGGCGTGCGGGACCGGCGAGACGCCGACCTTGAGCGTGTCCGAAGCGGACGCGCCGCCGGACGAGCAGGCGGACAAAGCGGTCACAGCGGACAAAGCGACTGCGATCAGGGCAGCACGAATACGCATTGCGTTCCTTTTGAGAATTTTGCGGCGGAAACTAGACAGACGCGTGCCGGCGCCGGTCGGACGCACGGGCGGCACGGGTGAAACCGAGTTGGATCACCGTGGTGAGCACGGCCAGCCAGGCGACGGTGCTCCACAGGATCCGGTCGTTGAAGCGCTGGTAGCCCTCGCGGATCGCGAGGTCACCGAGGCCGCCACCACCGATCACGCCCGCCATCGCCGAGTACCCGATCAGGGCGATCACGGTGACGCCGATGGCGTTGATCAGCGCGGGCAACGACTCGCGGATGAGCACGCTGCGCACGATCCTCAGCGTCGAGGCGCCGGTGGTGATCGCGGCCTCGACCACGGTCACGTGCACCTCGGACAGGATGTTCTGCACGAGCCGCCCCACGAACGGGATAGCGCCCACGGCCAGCGGCACGATCACCGCCGTGCTGCCGATGGAGCCGCCGACGAGCAGGCGGGTGACGGACGTGAGCGCGACGAGCAGCACGATGAACGGCATCGAGCGACCCAGGTCCGTGACGAAGCTCAGAACGCGGTGCACCGCGACGTTCGGCCGCAACCCACCCTTGGCGGTGAGCTGCAGCCAAACACCTACGGGAACTCCGAAAACAGTGGCGATGACGGTGGAAACGCCGACCATGTACAGCGTTTCGCCGGTGGCCTCGACGAGGAAGCTGACGACGTCGGACCAGGGTGTTGCAGACCTCACGCAGCTACTCCCTGCGGGCCCTTCAGGGACCTCTGCACCGAGCCGCCGGCCTCGCCGATCCACTCCAGAGCGGAGTCCGAGCGCTCGCCGTTCAGGCCGAGGCGGAACCGCGCGACCGGCGTCTCGCCCAGCCGCGTGAGGCCACCGCCGACGATGTTCAGCTCGACGCCGAACCGGTGCGCAGCCTCGGGCAGCAACGCGCCGACCGCGGCGAACCCGACGAGCACGACGTCCGCGACGCGGTCGTAGCTGCTCTCGTTGATCGGGTTCAGGTCGACGGCGGGCAGCAGCGCACTGCTCGTGCGGCTCGCGGCGTCGTTGACCAGGTCGAGCACCTTGCCATGCTCGACGACGCGGCCCTGCTCCAGCACAGCGACGTCATCGCAGATCTTGCGGACCACGCCCATGTCGTGCGTGACGACGAGAACGGTCACACCCAGCTCAGCGCGCGCACGGTCGAGCACCGTCAACACGGAACCGGTGGTCTCCGGGTCCAGCGCGGACGTGGGCTCGTCAGCGAGCAACACCGACGGGTTCGCGGCGAGCGCACGCGCCACAGCGATGCGCTGACGCTGCCCACCGGACAGCTGGTCGGGGTAGGAGGCGGCCTTGTCGGTCAGCCCGACGAGGTCCAGCAGCTCGCCCACACGGGTGCGGCGCTGCGGTCCGGGCACGCCCGCGGACTCCAGCGGCAACGCGATGTTGCCCGCCGCCGTGCGCTGCCTGAGGAGCGAATCCCCTTGCGGCACAACGCCGATCTGCCGACGAGCAGCCCGCAGGGCGGACCCGTCCAGGCTGGTGATGTCCGTGCCGTCGACGCGGATCGCCCCGGAGTCGGGACGCTCCAGCAACGCAACGCAGCGCGCGAGCGTCGACTTGCCGGCCCCGCTCGGGCCGACGACACCGAGCACGGTGCCCGCTTCGACATCGAGGGTCACGCCGTTCAGGGCGTTGACACCCTGGAAGGACTTGGTGAGGTTTTCGACAGTGATCACATCTGCTCCACGGCTGCGCGCGACGACACACAGCCCGTTTGTGACGGACGTGCGCTGTCGGGGTCTGCTCAGGTGTGCGCCACTCGATGACTGAGTGCGCGTCAAAGGACTTTTAGAAGGCGCCTTAGACGAGGTGGCGACGACATGCAGATGCGGTGCGACGGCACTGGTCGACAACTCGACGGCGCGTCAGCATTCGCGTGGTACCCATGTGATCCTCCATCGGTCCTGGCGTTAGCACCTGCCCGCATCCAGCGGGTGGTTGCTGCGACGTCGTAGAGCCAGGTCTCTCAGTCGCTCCGGATGGCACTTAGCAGTCAACCGGACAGACGTCCGGTTGCGCAAGCCAGATTCCGATTCGTTCGACAGATCACACTGATGGCCGAAGGATCCCCGGCCTAGGCCTCGGCAATCCGGATGAAGTCGATCACGCTCAACTGCTCACCCCGAGCCTGAGGATCCACCCCGGCCTTCTGTAGCAGCTCGTCGATGTTCTGCGTGTTGCCAGCCCACCCCTTGAGCGCAGCCCTGAGCGTCTTCCGCCGCTGCGCAAACGCGGCGTCAACCACCCCGAACAGCCGCTTCCGATCCACAGTGGACAACGGCTTTTCCCGCCGCTGAAAGGAAACCAGCCCAGAATCGACATTGGGCGCCGGCCAGAACACGTTCTTGCCGATCGCCCCGGCCTTCCGAGCCTCCGCGTACCAGGCAAGCTTCACACTGGGCACGCCGTAAATCTTGTTGCCAGGCTTCGCCGCCATCCGGTCCGCCACCTCGGCCTGCACCATCACGAGCCCCTTCTCGAGGGAGGGCAGCTCACTCAACAGGTGCAGCACCACCGGCACCGCCACGTTGTACGGCAGGTTGGCAACGATCGCCGTCGGCTGCACAGGCAGGTCCGCCGCAGTCACCTTCATCGCGTCCATGAGGACCACATGAAGCTTCCCGGCGTTCTCCGCGTCCATCTCACCAACGGTCTGCGGCAACCGCTCAGCCAGCGGCGGGTCGATCTCCACAGCCACGACCTGCCTGGCCACGGGAAGGAGCGCGAGCGTCAGCGAGCCCAGCCCCGGCCCAACCTCAAGCACCACGTCGTCCTCGGTGAGGTCGGCGGCGGCAACGATCTTGCGGACCGTGTTGGGGTCGTGCACGAAGTTCTGGCCGAGCTTCTTGGTCGGGCGAATGCCCAGCTCTTCAGCTAGACGGCGAACTTCGACAGGTCCCAGCAGGCTCACCGGAGCATTCTCGCAGGTGGGCCCGAAGGGCGGATGGTCGCGTACCAGCGGAGGGGTCGCCTGGCGTGCGCATCTCACCTTGCGCGGGTGGTTGCGCAGGCATGGACGAAGCGTGGGAGTCCATCGCCGCTGCGCGACGATTGCGATTGGGGCTTGACCTTGAGCCTCTAGCGGGATGCTGAGACGGCCTCAAAAGCCGGGGATTAAAAGCGCCCCGGCCGAGCCCAACCAGGGAAGCATCCCGCCCCCTCAAGGTAAAGCCCCAATCGCAAAACATGGGGCTGCACCGCTACCCGTCCGCGAATCGCACGTGGGCGTGCCCAGCGCGTATCAGGCACCGCCCTCCCGGCCCGATGCCGCAGGCGAGGCGACCCGATGGCGAAGCCGAGGCGTCCTTACGCTTGAAACGCGAGGTTCCGGTGGGTGGTCCCGTCACGAGTCGTGCCTCAGCTCTTGCTGCGCGCTCTGGCTCGACTTGTGACGGGACCACCCACCCGAACCGCACCACCTACGCAACGCGCCTCCGCCCAACGCAACAGGCGTGCCATCAACCCGCGTGCGGCGTGGGCAGGTCTTTGATCAGATTGGCGGGGTCCGGGGCGGAGCCCCGAAATCCCTAAACGGGACCATCCCTGAGCAAGGTGACCACCGCACCCCCAAGGTCCCGCACACGGCAAAGGCCGCCCCCAGCGAACCAGGAGCGGCCTAAGCGAAGCATGCCAACAAAGAGTTGCAGGTCTACGGCAGACCCAACTTGGCCCGGCACCCCGGCCAAGCCCCATAAGTGCCACCAGCCCGATCCCGCAGCTTCGTCGCGATAGCGATCTGCTGCTCACGCGTGGCCTGATGCGGCAGCTGAGCAAACGCAGTGCCACCGTTAGAAGCCCAAGTGCTGGCCGAGAACTGCAACCCACCGTAGTACCCGTTACCAGTGTTGATGGCCCAGTTCCCACCGGCCTCACACTTGGCCAGGCGGTCCCACACCTCACCATCAGGCAGCGGCTTCGTGCCGACCGTGACCTTCTTCGGCTTCGGCTCCTTGGTGACCTTGCCGCCGATCTTCTCGCGGCTGATCTCCTTGCCGTTCTTCACCGTCACGCGGTACGTGGAGGTCTGCTCGCCCGGCACGCCGGGGTCGGTGACGGTCTGCTGACCCGCGGTCATGTTGGGGTCGTTGGTCTTCTCGACGGGCGGGGCGACCGGCTCGTTCACGTTGATGACCGTGACGCCGGTGCGGGAGATGTAGACCTCGGCGCCGGTGGCGAGCTTGACGTCCATGCCGGACGCGACGGCGTCCTCGGGGCCGAGGGTGAGGTTCTCGCCCTTGAGCAGTTCGTCGACGGTGAGGGCGGTCGTCTGGACCTCGCGGACCGGGTTCGCGCCGTCGAAGAGCTTGATGTTCTTGCGGGTCTTGACCTCGACGTTCATGCCTTCGAGAGGCACGTCCTGCGAGCCGGGGGCCGACATCCAGGCGCCTTCGAGCGGCACGCCCATCTGCTTGGCGGCTTCCTCGACGGTGACCGAGCGGACCCAGTCCTCGCGGGCCTGGCCGTCGACGCTCATCTTCAGCAGGCGGCCGCGGTCGAGGCTGATCTTGCCGCCGTCGGAGACCGGGGCGTTCAGCGAGGGCGACAGGGCGTCGTGCTCACCGACGACGATGCCTTCCTCCGCCAGGACCTCGCCGACCGTGCCCTCGTAGGAGTGGACGGTCTGCAGTGCACCGTCGACCTCGACGGTCAGCGACTTGTCCATCGCCATGGCGGTCACGCCGCCGCCGGAGATCGACACCAGCACCGCGGCGACCGCGCCCTTGAGGAAGCGGCGCTTCCAGGACGTGGCGGCCGTGACGAGCAGCTGAGGGTCGTTCTTCTCCTCTTCCTCCGACGGGAGGACGAGGGGCGGCATGATCGTCGTCTCGGCGTTGATGAGCCGGATCAGCTCGTCGACGTCGACGTTCGCGGTGGCGAGCAGCTCGTCGGCGTCCGGGCCCAGCACCTCGAGCACGTCCGCGGGCGAGATCGTCAGCGCACCGGCGGGGAAGCTCGGGTGGGGATCGGCGACGCCTACCGCGGTAGTCCCGACCGGCGTGAACCAGTCGGTGTCGTCGTTGAAGTCGTACGGAGCGGCACTTCTGTCGCTTCCAGACACAGGGTCGATACCTCCATTGCGGAAGCGCCGAGGCCACCGCACAGTTGGCGTTGACAAGATCATTCGAGTTTTGGAGCTCGAAGGTTCCCGGCAACTCCTCCTACGTGGTCTCGCTTCTTCGCGCTTCTGGCTTGGGTCCCGCCCCGACTGCGGGCGTGCTCCGAACCGACTGGGTCGGTCCAGGTGGCACGGTCACGGGACAGTAACGGGGTCGCGGACGTTGCGCAAACACCCCCGCCAATGTTGTGACCTCAGTCACCCCATGGGGGTAGTAACCCTTTGCTCCGTTCGTCTTACAACGCATTTCAGTAGCCAAGCCCGAACACTCGTTGAGCAGTACGGGTGACTGCGGAGCAGAGTTCAGAAAGATCTTCGCCACGGAGAGTGGCCAAATCCCGAACTGTGTAATTCACACAATAGGGTTCATTCGGTCGCCCCCGGTACGGATGGGGCGTCAGGAACGGCGCGTCCGTCTCGACCAGAAGCTGTTCTTGCGGCACCAGTTGGGCCGCTTCCCGCAGCGCGCGGGCGTTCTTGAACGTCACCGGCCCCGCGAACGACAGCACGTACCCCGCGTCGACGCACCGCCGGGCGAAGTCCGCGTCACCGGAGAAGCAGTGGAACACCACAGTGGACGGTGCACCCTCGGCGTCGAGCACCTTGAGGATGTCCTCGTGCGCGTCCCGGTCGTGGATCATCAACGGCTTCCCGACGCGCTTGGAAAGGTCGATGTGCCAACGGAAAGCCTCGTGCTGAGCGGCTGGCGGCGAGTAGTCCCAGTAATAGTCCAGACCGGTCTCGCCGATCGCGACCACGCGCGGCAGCACGGCCAGCCGCTCCAGTTCGGCCTTCTCGACATCGCCGAACGAAGAGGTGCGCGTCGGGTGCACGGCCACCGCCGCGTAGACCCGCGGGTCCCAAGTGGACGCTTCGGCGGCCCATTGGGCGGCGGCGAGATCATCCGCCACGGTGATCACGTGCGAGACCCCGGCGGCCTCGGCGCGGTCCAGCAGCACCGCCACGTCAGCGGCGTCGACAGCGCCACACGCGTCGAGATGCGTGTGAGCGTCGATCACCGGTGCCGGAAGAGCTTCCGGCACCGGCGGTCGTTCACGCTTGTCCGTCACTTGACGATCGGAGCCCACTCAGGCCCGGTCTCGCCCAGCTCCGGGTCGAGCTTCGCGAACAACGGCGACGGCTTGCCCAGCGGCCGGCCGGCCTCGATCGGCGTCGACTCCCAGCGAGCCTGCTCACCCGCGTAGTCACCGCTCAGCACCGGGTAGGAGCGGTCCGGCACGTCCAGGTCGTCAACCTCGGTCATCTGAGGCTGTGCGGCCCACACGCCCGTGCCACCCAACGCCTCGTGCACCTTCTGCGCCGAGTGCGGCAGGAACGGCGTCATCAGCGTGTTCGCGTCCTGAACCACCTGCAGCGCGGTGTGCAGCACCGAGTCACGGCGGTCCGGGTCGTCCTTGAGCTTCCACGGCTCCTGGTCGGACAGGTACTTGTTCGCCGCGGAGATCACGCGCATGGCCTCGCTGGAGGCCTGCTTGAACCGCGAGCGACGCAGGTGCGCACCGACCGTGTCGAACGCCGCCTTGGACTGCGCGAGCAGCTCGTGGTCGGCGGGCGTCAGCGCGGTGGCCTTCGGGATCGCGCCGACGTTCTTGTGCGCCATCGAGATCGAGCGGTTGACCAGGTTGCCCCACTCGTTCGCCAGCTCGAAGTTCGTCCGGCGGACGAACTCCTCCCAGGTGAAGTCGGTGTCCTGGTTCTCGGGACCCGCGACGGAGATGAAGTACCGCAGCGCGTCCGGCCCGAACTCCTTGAGGAAGTCGCCGACGTAGATCACGGTGCCGCGCGACGTCGAGAACTTCGAACCGCTCATCGTCAGGTACTCCGACGACACGACCTCGGTCGGCAGGTTCAGCGTGCCGAACCGGCCGGGCTCGCCGCCCTTGTCGCCCGCGCCGTTCTGCCCGAGCAGCAGCGACGGCCAGATGAGCGAGTGGAAGACGATGTTGTCCTTGCCCATGAAGTAGTAGCCCTGGGCGTCACCCGTCCAGAACTCCTGCCAGGCGTCCGGGTTGCCGGAACGACGGGCCCACTCCACGGACGCGCTCAAGTAGCCGATCACCGCGTCGAACCACACGTAGAACCGCTTCATCGGCTGGTCGCTCCACCCGTCGAGCGGGATGGGAATGCCCCAGTCGAGGTCACGGGTGATCGCGCGCGGCCGCAGGTCCTTGATCAGGTTCTGCGAGAACTTGAGCACGTTCGGCCGCCAGTCGGCCCGCGTGCCCATCCAGCCGCTCAGCGAGTTGATGAACGCCGACAGGTCGAGGAACAGGTGCTCGGTCTCGACGAACTTCGGCGTCTCACCGTTGATCCGCGAACGCGGGTTCTTCAGGTCGATCGGGTCGAGCTGGTTGCCGCAGTTGTCGCACTGGTCGCCGCGCGCGCCGTCGTACCCGCAGATGGGGCAGGTGCCCTCGATGAACCGGTCGGGCAGCGTCCTGCCGGTCGACGGGCTGATCGCGCCCATCTCCGTCTTGGGGACGACGTAGCCGTTCTTCCACAACGCGAGGAACAGGTCCTGCACCACCTGGTAGTGGTTGCCGGTCGTCGTGCGGGTGAAGAGGTCGTAGGAGAGGCCGAGGCCCTGCAGGTCAGACGCGATCACACGGTTGTACTTGTCGGCGAGCTCACGAGCCGTGAGCCCTTCCTTCTCGGCCTGCACCTGGATCGGTGTGCCGTGTTCGTCCGTGCCGCTGACCATGAGCACCCGGTGTCCGGACATTCGCATGTAGCGGGAGAAGACGTCGGACGGGACACCGAAACCGGAGACGTGACCGATGTGCCTGGGGCCATTGGCGTAAGGCCAGGCCACCGCGGTCAGTACGGAGGCACTCATGCACATAGCCTACGGAGGCGGTGCCAGGGTGTTTTCACCGAGTGGGAGGTCGGTTTGTCCGCGACCAGGATGCTGGTGCTCGGCGTGGTCAAGCTCGTCGGCGAGGCGCACGGTTACGTGGTGCGCCGGGAGCTCAAGTCGTGGTCGGCGGACTCCTGGGCGAACGTGCAGCCGGGCTCGATCTACCACGCGCTGAAGTCGCTGGCCAAGGACGGCCTGCTGGAGCCGGTGGGCACCGTGGAGTCCGAGGAAGGCCCCGCCAGGACCACCTACAAGATCACCGCGGCCGGTGAGCACGAGCTGCGGGACCTGCTCGCGCACGCGCTGGCCGACCCGGCCGCCGGCAACGACGAGGTCTCCGCGGGCGTGGCGATGCTCAACCTGGTCCCCCGCAAGCAGGCGGTCGTGATGCTGAAGAACCGGCTGGCCGGTCTCGAAGGACAGCTCACGCCGACGCGGCACGGCATCGAGTCGATGCCGGAGATGGGCAAGCCCGCGCACGTCAGCGAGCTGTTTCGACTGTGGCTCGTCCATCTCGAAGGCCAGGTGCGCTGGACTCGGGAGCTGATCGAACGCCTGGAGGCCGGCGCCTACGAGCTAACCGACTAGTCAAATTTGATTAGTCCCGCTAGCCTCAAGTCAAACTTGACTAGAGGGGATTCAGTCATGATCAAGGCACGCGGCCTCGCGCGCCGGTTCACGACGAAGTCAGGCCCGGTGGAAGCGGTACGCGGGGTCGACATCGACGTTGCCGAGGGGGAACTGGTCGGGTTCCTCGGCCCGAACGGCGCAGGCAAGTCCACGACGTTGCGCATGCTCACGACGCTGCTCCAGCCGACGGCGGGCGAGGCGGTCATCGCCGGGCACGACCTGCTCACCGACCCGGCCGGCGTGCGCAGGAACATCGGGTACGTCGGGCAGAAGAACGGCGCCGGCCTGGATCAGCGGGTCGGCGACGAGCTGGAGTTCCAGGCCCGCTTCTACGGCCTGTCCAAACACGACGCCCGCAAGAAGATCGGCGACCTGCTCGCACGGTTCGATCTGCAGGGCCTCGAGAAGCGCGGGGTCGTCACGCTGTCGGGCGGCCAGCAGCGCCGGCTCGACATCGCGATGGGCATGCTGCACGACCCGCGGCTGCTGTTCCTGGACGAACCGTCGACCGCGCTCGACCCGCAGAGCCGCCGCAACCTGTGGGACCACATCAAGCAGCTCAAGGCCGACGGCGTCACGGTCTTCCTGACCACGCACTACCTGGACGAGGCCGACTTCCTCAGCGACCGGCTGCTGGTGATCGACCACGGCTCGATCGTGGGCGAGGGCTCACCGGACGAGCTGAAGCACCGCGTCTCCGGCGACCTGGTCGTGCTCGGCACGCCGCAGGCCTCGCTGGTCGCGGGCAAGTTCGAGAACGCCGTGGTCGACGGGGAGAAGGTCAGCTTCCGGATCCCGAACGGCGACCGCGCGCTGCCGGGCCTGCTCCGCGACCTCGACAACATCGGCGTCGAGCTGCATTCCGTGCAGGTGCACCGGCCGACGCTGGACGACGTCTTCCTGACCATGACCGGCCGTTCACTCCGGGAGGAGTCCAATGCTGCGTGACACCTGGCTCGTCTTCGTCCGGGTAATGCTCCCGGTGCTGCGCAACCCGGTCGCGATCGTGTTCGGGCTCGCCCAGCCGTTGCTCTACCTCGGCCTGTTCGGCCCGTTGCTGGGCGACACCGGCTGGCAGTGGTTCGTGCCGGGTCTGCTGGTGCAGATGGCGTTGTTCGGCACGGCCTACGCGGGCTTCTCGCTGCTGCCCGAGGTGCGGACGGGCGTGATGGAACGGCTGCGGGTCACGCCGGTCAGCCGGGTCGCGCTGCTCGTCGGCAGGGTCGGCAAGGACGTGGTGCTGCTCGTCGTGCAGAGCCTGCTGATCGTGCTGGCCGCGATGCTGTTCGGGTTCCGGGCGAACCCCGGCGAGATCCTGCTCGGGCTCGGGCTGGTGGCGTTGCTGGGGGTCGCCATCGGCTCGCTGTCGTACGCGATCGCGTTGAAGGTGAAGCTGGAGTACGTCTTCGCGTCCGTGCTGTCGTCGACGATCGTGCCGGTGATGCTGCTCTCCGGCGTGCTGCTGCCGATGTCGAACGGCCCGCAGTGGCTCTACTGGCTGTCGCGGATCAACCCGCTGGCGCACGTCGTCGACGCCGAGCGGTCGATCTTCAACACGGGTTCGCTGGTGCTCGGCCTGATCTCGGTGTCCGGCCTGGTGCTGGTCGGCGTGTTCTACGGCGTCCGCACCTTCAACCGCGAGTCAGCTTGATTTGATCGCGGCGTCGTAGAGCGTCTTCTTGCTGATGCCGGCCGCCTCCGCGACCTCGGCGGCGGCCGACTTCATCCGCTCCCCGTCGGCGACGCGCTGCTTCACCTCGGCGACCAGCGTGTCGAGGTCCGGCGTGTCCGGAACGGGTGCGGGACCGAGGACGACGGTGATCTCGCCGCGTGCGCCTTCCACGGCCCACTCGGCGAGTTCCGCCAACGTCCCGCGCACGACCTCTTCGTACTTCTTGGTCAGCTCACGGCACACGGCGGCGCCGCGGTCCGGCCCGAGCACCTCGACGGCGTCCGCGAGCGTCTCCGCGAGCCGGTGGGGTGCCTCGAAGAACACGACCGTGCGCTGTTCTGTGGCCAAAGGTGCGAACCAGCGCTTGCGCTCACCGGACTTGCGCGGCGGGAAGCCGTCGAACGCGAACCTGTCGCTCGGCAGCCCGGACAGCGCGAGTGCGGTCGTCACGGCGGACGGGCCGGGCAGGCAGGTGACCTTGAGGTCCTGCTCGACACACGCGGCGACGAGCCGGTAGCCGGGGTCGGACACGCTGGGCATGCCGGCGTCCGTCACGAGCAGCACGGTCTGGCCGTTGTGCATCGATTCGAGCAGTCCCGGCAGGCGCCCGATCTCGTTCTGGTCGTAGAAGCTGATCACCCGCCCGGACGGTTTGACCTGCAACGCGTTCGCGAGGCTGTGCAGCCGCCGGGTGTCCTCGGCGGCGATCACGTCGGCGGTCTCCAGTGCCTCGATCAGGCGCGCGGAAGCGTCGCGGATGTCCCCAAGTGGGGTAGCTGCCAGGACCAGACGGCCTGAACCGGATACAGGACTCACAAGCTTCACCCTACGATCGGCGGCGTGACAGTCCTCGTGCAGCCAGGAGAGGCGCCCGTCGTCGTCGAGGAGCCACGCACGGATCGTGCCGCGGCACTCGACCCGCCGCCGTCCGGAGACCGCATGCGCGGGTGGCTCGTCACGATCGTCGTGACGCTCGTCGGCGCCTTCGTCCGGTTCTGGAACCTCGGGTATCCGACGGACAAGGGCACGCCGATCTTCGACGAGAAGCACTACGTGCCGCAGACGGCACAGGTGCTGCGCAACGGCGGCTACGAGGACAACCCCGGCTACGAACTGATCGTCCACCCGCCGCTGGCCAAGCAGCTGATGGCGATCGGCCAGGAGCTCTTCGGCTACGACGGCATCGGCTGGCGGTTCGCCTCCGCACTCGCGGGCGCGATCACGATCCTGCTGATCGTCCGGATCGCGCGCCGCCTGACCCGGTCGGACCTGCTGGGCGCGCTGGCCGGTGTGCTGCTCATCGCGGACGGCGTCTCGCACGTCCAGTCGCGGATGGGCATGCTCGACATCTTCCTGGCGTTCTTCGTCGTCGCCGCGTTCGGTTGCCTGGTCGTCGACCGTGAACAAGTGCGCGCACGACTGGCCGTTGCCGTGCGCGAGGGCTTCATCAACAACTCGGCGTTCGGGCCGTGGCTGGGCTTCCGCTGGTGGCGCTTCGGTGCGGGCGTGTCGCTCGGTCTGGCGTGCGGCATCAAGTGGTCCGGCATCTGGTACATCGGCGCGTTCGGCCTGCTAACAGTCATCTGGACCGCGCTGGACCGGCGGGCGGCCGGGGTCGAGGAGCCGTGGCTCGGCGCGATCGCGAAAGACATCTTGCCGTCGCTCGGCGGCCTGGTCGCGATCCCCGTGCTGGTGTACATCACAACCTGGTTCCCGTGGATGGCCAGCGAGACCGGCATCGACCGGCACGTGGTCGGCGGCAAGGTCCAGGACATCTCGTACATCCCGGACGTCCTGCAGTCGCTTTGGTACAACGCGAAGAACGTCTACAAGTTCCACGTCGAGCTGGTCACCTCGGAGACCAACCGGCACCCGTGGGAGTCGAAGCCGTGGACGTGGCCGATGGGCCTGCGTCCGATGCTCTACTACTACGACAACGGCGTGACGGGCTGCGGCGCCGCGTCGTGTCTCGGCGCGATCATGCTGATCGGCACGCCCGCGCTGTGGTGGCTCGCGTTCCCGGTGATCGGCTGGGCGGTCTGGCGTTCGGTCGGCCGGCTGGACTGGCGCTACGCCGGCGTGCTGGTCGCGTACCTGGCGGGCCTGCTGCCGTGGTTCCTCAACCTCGACCGGCAGATGTACTTCTTCTACGTCACGCCGATGGCGCCGTTCCTGGTGCTGATGATCGTGCTGGCGCTCGGCGAGATCCTGGGCCGCCGGACCGCGGGCTCCGAACGCCGCGGCACCGGACTGCTGGTCGTGGCGCTGTACGTCGGCATCGTGGTGGCGAACTTCGTGTGGCTGTGGCCGATCCTGAACGGCAACCCGATCACGCCGGAGATGTGGCAGCAGCAGCTCTGGTTGCCCAGCTGGCGCTGACCTGGGTGGTGACGCAGCCTTCACCACATCAGGCCATTTGGCGCAGACGCTGAGTTACGATTCCCGTGTCCTGACGGGGGGATCGACCGAAGCATGAGCACTACCGTCCAGTCACGCGTCGAGCAGGCCAAACGACTGTTCGCGGCGAGGAACCGGACCCCCAGATCCCCTGGTTTCCGCCCGGACGTCCAGGCCCTGCGGGCGATCGCCGTGCTCGCCGTCGTGGTGAACCACTTCTGGCCGAACGCGATGACCGGCGGTTACATCGGGGTCGACGTCTTCTTCGTCATCTCCGGCTACCTGATCACCTCGCACCTGGGCCGCGAGATCGCCCGCACCGGCAAGGTCCGGCTCGGCACGTTCTACGCGCGGCGTATCCGGCGACTGCTGCCCGCGGCGTTCCTCGTGCTCGCCGTGACGGTCCTGATGGCGGGCGCGCTGCTGCCGTACCCGCGCTGGACGGCCACCGCGTGGGAGACGTTCGCCTCCGCGTTCTACTGGGAGAACTGGCTGCTCGCGGCCAAGTCCGTGAACTACTCCGCGGCGAACGAGGCCGCGAGCGTGGTCCAGCACTACTGGTCGTTGTCGGTCGAGGAGCAGTTCTACCTGTTCTGGCCGCTGCTGTTGATCGGTCTGGTCGGTCTGGGCGGCAACCGGCGCTGGCTGGTCCCGGGCGTCGCGGGGGTCGGCCTGCTGTCGCTGGTGTTCAGCGTCGTCTTCACGGCGCTCTCCCCCAGCGCGGCGTACTTCAACACCTTCGTCAGGGTGTGGGAGTTCGCCCTGGGTGCGTTCGTGGCGCTGACCGCGTCGAAGCTGGTGCTGCCGCGCGTGGCCGCCGAGGTGGCGTCCGGACTGGGCTTCGCGATGATCCTCGTGCCGGCGTTCGTCTTCGACCACACCACTCCGTTCCCCGGTTCCCTCGCGCTGGCCCCGACCGTCGGCACAGCCCTGGTGATCACCTCCGGCCTGCGTCCCGGTCCGCAGTGGCACACCGTCGTGACGGCCTCAGAGCCCGTGCAGTTCGTGGGCAACATCAGCTATTCGCTGTATCTGTGGCACTGGCCGATCGTGATCCTCGCGCCGTTCGCGTTGGGCGAAGCGTTGGACAAGGGCGAGCTCACCACGGCCTGGTTGCTGTGGCTACTGGCGCTGTCGTTCGCGTTGGCCTGGTTGACGAAGGTGCTCGTCGAGGACCGCGCTCGCACGTTCGCACCTCTGGTCCGCAACACGAAGCTGACGTTCGGGGCCATGATCGCCGGCCTGCTGGTCGTCGAACTGCTCGCGGGCGGTCTGCAGGCGAACTACTACAAGCAGGTAGCGCTGGCCGAGCAGAACGTCCAGCAGGGCAAGGGCGACGCCTGCCACGGTGCCGGCGCGATGGTCGGCTCCAACGGCTGCCCCGACCCGTTCGGCCCGGCCCGCGTCCCCGAGATGGGCCCCGCGAACGAGTACTGGCGGCTCGCGCGGGAGTGCGAGGAGACCGACTACTTCAAGGTGGACAACAAGGCCACGGTGAAGGTGTGCGACTTCAGCGGCGACGCCGAGCCCACCCAGACCGTGTGGCTGCTGGGTGACTCGCACGCCGAGCAGTGGCAGACACCGGTGTTCGAGGTCGCGCGCAAGGAGAAGTGGCTGCTCAAGATCGGCATCCTGGGCGGCTGCCCGTTCGCCGACGTCAAGTTCACCGGCTACCGCAGCGCGGCCGGCCCCCGCGACATCCTGCGCTGCCGGGACTGGACGACGCAGATGTTCCCCGCGATCACCAACGACAAGCCGTCGATGGTGCTGATGTCGTTCTTCTCGCGCCAGGAGTTCGTGGACGACGGCAGCGGCCGCACCCAGACCGAGCAGTACCGCGAGGGCATCGAACCGTGGTGGCAGCAGTGGACCGACGCCGGCACTCGGGTGTTCGTGTTCGCCGACCCGCCGTACAACCGGGACGTCCGGTCGACGAGTTGCGTGCTGCTGAACCGGTCGAACCCGCAGACGTGCGCGATTCCCCGTGGCCGCGCGCAGCCACCGGACCCGTTGGGCGAGGTGGTGAAGTCGACGCGCAATTCCAAGGTGTCGTTGATCGATCTCACCGACTACTTCTGCGACGAGAAGCTCTGTTACGGCGTGATCGGGAACGTGGCGGTGTACTACGACGGTGACCACGTCAACAGCGACTACAGCCGCACGTTGACGCCGATGGTCGAGAAGGCGCTCAGCTCTCGCTGATCTTCAGCGCTCTGTCTTTCGTGAGTTCGCCCTCGAGCCGCATGGTGACCTGATCTCGTTGCCAGAGCAGGGTTTGCCCGGCTTGGCCGTGCGGTTCCTCGGTGTGCCACTGGCCGTTGCGGTCGATGTAGAAGAACACGTGCGGGTACGGGATCCAGATCTTGTCGTTGATCTGCTCGACGCCCTCGCCGTGGATGAGCTTGCCGAGCGTCGACTGGATCGTGCCGTCGAACTGGTCGAGCCGCAGGTTTCCGTAGTGCAGCGTGACGAACCGTCCTTCGTGGACGGTGATCTTGTCCGGTTCGCCGAGTTCCTGTGGCAGGTGGATCTCGAACAGCATCTGCTTCTTGGCTTCGTCGAGCGAGACCTCCTGGCTGGGCAACGGAGGCGCGACGCTCTGCGGTGCTTCGGTGCGGAACTCGACGCCGGCGAACTCCAGCAGGTTCTGCACACCTGCCCGTACCGTGGGGGACACCGCGAAGGCGATCGCGAACGCCGTGACGGCCGCTACTACTGCTGCGAGCCAACGGTTTTTGCGGCGCGGAGCGTTGATCCGGGTCAGGACTGCCGCGGCGAGGTCCGGCGGCTCCGGCACGTGGATCTGCCGGCCGAGGTCGCGGAGGGCGGCCTCCGTCTGGTCATCGATCATGGGCCACCTCCTCCAGCATCGGGCGCAGTTTGGCCAGCGCGCGGGACAGCCGCGACTTCACGGTTCCCTTGGCCAGGTTCAGGGTCTGCGCGGTCTCGGCCTCGCTCAGATCCAGCAGGTACCGGCACGTGACGATCTGACGGTCGTGCTCCGGCAGGCTTTGCACGGCTTTCAGCAGTTTGGCGCGGGAGTCGTCCACGAGCGTGCCGGGATCGTCGTGGTCGACCGTCTCCGTGATGGTGGCGAGCTTGAGCTCCATCAGGTTGCGGCGGCGTCTGCTGCGGTGCAGGTTCTTGGTCTCGTTGGCCACGATCTTGAGCAACCACGGCTTGAAGTCGGCGTCCGTCCTGAACGTGTCGAGCTTCCGATACGCCTTCACGAACGCCTCCTGCACCACGTCACCGGCGTCCGCACCAGCCCCGAGCAGGTAGGCAGTCCGATGCGCGAGCGCGGTGTACCGGGCGACCAGCTCGCCATAGGCCGCCTGGTCGCCTGCGATCGCCCGTGCCACCGCTTCGTCCGTGATGCCCTTCCTACACCGGGAACCTCGATTCGGTTCCCGGTGTATCCGTGCCATGAGAATTCTCGCCTTGATATGCGCTTTCCTGCTGATCAGCGCGCCTTCCGCGGTCGCGGGCGGCTGGGCGGTCACGTACCTCGACCCGGTGCCGTCGATCCAGCCGTCGACAACCCACACGGTCGGCTACTGGGTGCTCCAGCACGGCACCCACCCGTTCGCCGGCGACCTCGGCAAGACCGGGCTGCGGTTCCGCGCCGGCTCCGACGACCGGATCTTCGTCGGCGTGCCGCTCGGCCAGCCCGCGCACTACGCCGTGACGTTCACGCTGCCGGCCGGCTCGTACGAGGTGTTCGGCGTGCAGGGGATGTTCCAGGACCACTCGCTGGGGTCGCTGACCGTGCCGGGCACGTTCCTGATCAAGCCGCCGGACCCGCAGATGGTCCAGGGAACCGTGGAGGGCCCGTCGCCGTGGCAGGAGATCGCGCCACCACTCGCCAAGCCAGCCGACGCGACGCCTGCGCCGGCAGCCGCAGTGACGCCCGCGGAGCCTGCTGGCCAACCGGTGCCGGTGTGGCTCGTCGGGCTCGTGGTGGTGGGGGCAGCCGGACTGTTCGTGGTGCTGCGCAAGCGGTTGCGCCCCTTTGCCCGGAAGACGAAGTGGTGAGGCGATCGGCGGAAACCGCCTCACCACCCCTCGCGAGGCATCCCTGCGATGCCGAGGCTTTCGGGTGAACCACGGCTTAGGTCGTCAACGGCTTGACCACCGTTACGCCCCTGTCCGTCGTTCACCCGGATCGCCTACATCGGCATGTGCCTCGTGGGAGGCGGCGTGGGCTTGGTGATCATCTTCGTGACCGGGCCTTCCTTGCTCATCCCGGCCTGGTCGAGGTACTGCGACAGCTGACCGCGCACCTGGGCGAGCGTCGGGCGGCGGCCCGGTTCCGGGTCCATCGCCGCGAGCAGAAGCCTGGCGTGCTGGCTGTTCTGCGGCAGCTTGGTGATCGGTTCGCCCTGGGCGGCGGCCATCAGCGACGAGATCGGGTTCTCCCGCGAGCCGCGCGGCGGGTGGCCGGTCAGCGCGTAGGAGACCGTCGCGGCCAGCTGCCAGGAGTCGGACGCCGGGGACGCCGTTTCGCCGCGGGCTGTTTCCGGGGCTAGGAAGTCCGGGGTGCCGACCATCATGCCGGTGGCCGTGAGGGTGCTGTCGCCCTTGGAGCGGGCGATGCCGAAGTCGATCAGGTGGGCGGTGCCCTGGTTGTCGACGATCACGTTGGACGGCTTCACGTCGCGGTGCAGGACACCGCGGTCGTGGGCGGCGGCCAGTGCGTCGGCCATGTTCAGCCACAGGCGGGCGGCGAGTTTGTCGTCGATCAGGCCGTTCTTCAGGACCGTCTCGGACAACGAGGCGCCCTCGATGTACTCCATGACCAGGGCCAGGCCGTCCGGGTCCTGGACGATGTCGAACACCCGCACGCAGTTGGGGTGCCGGACCGCGGCCAGCGCGCGGGCCTCGCGGAGCATGCGCGCCTCGGTCTCGTTGTCCGGGGCGTGCGCGAGCTTCACCGCCACCGTGCGGTCGAGCTGTTCGTCGACGGCGAGCCAGACCGTGCCGAAGCCGCCGGAACCGAGCTGGCGGACGCGGCGGAACCGGCCGTTGCCGGGGTTCCAGACCTTGCCCGACTTCTGCACCGGCGCGGGCGAGTCGGCGTTCGCGGCGCCCGGACCGAACGGCAGCGGGCCCGGCGTGTCGGCGAGGACGGCAGGCTGGGACGGCTGCGGAGGCTTGGGGTGCGCCGACGGCTGCGGCAGGACCTCGGCGACGCGGGTCGGCGGGTACTGCCCCGGCGGCGGCTGGTTGACCGGGCGCATCGGGCGGTTCATCGGCGCCGGCTGGTACTTCGGCACCTGCGCCGGCTGGTACGGCGGCGGGTTCTGCGGCGGAGGCTGGTGCTGAGCCGCCGTGATCGGCTTGGTCGGCGCCTTCTTCTGAGGTGCCTTCTGGGGCACCTGAGGCTGCGGCGTGCGCGCCACCGGCTGCGGTGGCGGCGGGTTCTGCGAGTTCCGGTCCTGGGACCGGTCGCGGCCGGGGCGGTTCAGCATGGCGGTAGTCAACCCGAAAATCCGCACGACGATTGAGCCGATTACCGCAATTGGCAGAAACCCGAGCAGCACATGGCCCACCAGCGTCACTGGCTGTGCCGACGTCGCTGCGAGCAGCACCAGGAACGGCAGCCAGAACACGCGGCGCGGCCAGTTCGGCCCGAGCCGGAACGCCGATCCCGACTGCAGCATCACGAACAGCAGGCACAGCAGCGCCAGCACGACGGTGATGGCGGCGACGACCAGGAACACGGGCGAAACACCACCCGGCCGCTGAACCACACCGATGATCGACGGCGTGCCGTCCACCAGGTAGTCGCCCTGCCGCAGCTGACCGAAGCAGGTGGCCTCGTCCAGCGAACCCGACCCGGGAATGCTGCGCCGGGCCAGCCCCTGCACGGTGCCGCGCATGATCAGCCAGGGCAGCACGAGACAGCTCGCCACGCCGAGCACGGCGAAGATGGCACCCGTCACCGCGCCGTAGGAGTTGCCGACGATCCGGCGCACCGCGATGGACAGCAGCGCCCCGATCGTGGGGAACAACCCGAGCACCGCGCCGAGCGCTGTGGTGGTCCACACCCAGTCACCGGGGCAGACACTCGCGCCCACGAAGCCGTGCAGCCACGTGAGCAAGGACTCCGCGAGCCCCACGACCCACACCACCCCTTCCGCGATCACCCCCAGCCTAGGCGTCCCGACAGCCTACGGTGCGTAATTGGTCTGCGGTTGACGCCACAGCAACCTGTTGCATGATCACCGCGTTGCACCTCCGCACATCACGCGTTCGCAGTAGTGCGAGCGCCGTCACTCACTACAACGCGGCAGAACCTTGCCCCGTTGACCACCGTTGCCAACGCGGATACCGCGCGGTGATCGCGACGGTCGTGAGCACGGTCTCGACGTGCGGCTTCGCCAGAAAATCCTCCGCACGGGACAGCACCGGCCGCGGGGCCGGCGGCGGTACGGGAGCCATCACGGCCTGTTCCGGCAACTCGGACCGCACCTGCCAGAGTTCCTCGGCCGCGTTGCCGACGGCCCGCACCGCGAGGTGTTCCTCGTCCGCGAGCTGCCGCCAGAGCCGGTCGGCCTGCTCGGGATCCGCGTACTGGACGAGCCGGTGCACCTCGACCTGCGTGTAGAGGTAGGTGTCCACCGCGTCGTGCGCGGATCCGAACGCGTCCCGCACGTCCAGCCACCGCATCCGGGCGCGGTGCCGGTACTCGTCGAACCTCGTGCTGGCTCTCCCGGTCCACTCCGGCGAAGTCGCCTTGGCATATGCGAACGCGACGGATGCGCACTCGTCGCGCATCCGCCTCAGCCACTCCTGGACGTTCCGGAGGGAGTGGAAGTCGCCGGAGAGGTTCACAGCGGGAAGGTGTCCGCCTGTTCGTAGTGACGTGCGGTGTCGATCAGCCGGTCCGCGGTCGCGCCGACGTCACGCGTCAGCTCGCCGGTCGCATGCTCGGCGGCGGCGCGGAACCGCGCGAGGGCGGCGAACAGCTCGCCGCGCGAGGGATCCGGATGTTCGGGGTGGCGGGCGAGAGCGGTGACGTCCTCGGCGGCCCGCACCAGGGGCCCAGCGAGTGCCCGCAGCTCAGCGGGATCCACGGTGAACCCGCTCATAGCACCTCCCACCGGAGAAAGTTTGGTGAGGAACGATACAGGGCCGTCAGCCGGTGAGCGCGCGAATATCGGCCGCCGACACGAAGACCATCTCCTCGGCCGGCGCACCCGCGTCGACCACGACCCCGACGCCGAGCGGTGCCACGAACGGCAGCAGCTCGGCACCCTCGACCTCGAGCCACCGGTCGTCCCAGGTGAAACCCTTGAGCCGCCGGTAGGCGACGAGCCGGTCCAGCCCGGTGAACACGAGCACCGCCTGCTCGTGCCCCGCGACCTCGGTGGCCACCAGCCCCGGCTCACCGGCGTCAGGCAGGTAGACGGTGGTGTTGAGCAGCTCGGTGACGACCTCGGGGTCACCGGCACGCGCCAGCTCCCGCAACCGCGGCTCCGGCTTCGCGTACCTCGGCTGCCCGTGCAGCTGGTGCTTCAGGTCCACAACGGACGCGGGATCGTCCGGATCGACCACGAAGTGCGGCACGCAGTGCAGCGACGGCGGGACGTCGTCCCTGGTCGCGCCGGGCAGCACGGCGACGACCACCTTGCGCTGGAACAGCTCCGGCTTCCGCATGAGCAACCCACGCAGGTACTTGAGCTCGTACTCCACGCCCAGGCTGCGCCGGTTCCGGCCGCTGAACGCCAGCGCCCAGCCGGACGACACTGCGACCACGATCCGGTCGGCGTCCTCCATGCGCTGCAAGCAGAACGTCGACCAGTCAACGGGTTCGTGCTGGTGGTACAGGTCGATGTCGGCGTCCACACCGACCTGGTGCAGCAGTCCGGCGAAGCTGTGCACGGTGTTCCGCCACGCCTGAGTGCGCGCGGCGTCCCAACCAGGACTCGTGTGTGCCCAGACAACGAACACATCGGGACGCATCGGCGCATCATGCCGCACGCGCGTTCAGCCGTCGTAGACCTCGTGGTCAGCCTGCGCCCGCGAGCTGCCCTCGCTCGCCGACCCGCTCGACGACTTCGCCGCAGGATCGACGGCCACCGGCAGGTCACCGAGGCCCGCGAGGAAGTCGACGGTCCACAGGTGCCGCGCGGCCGGGTTCTGCTCCTTGACGGAGTCACCGAGGCTGTACGCGCCGACGCGGGCGTTCTTGGCGTCGTACATCTCGACCGTGATCTGCGAGCCGAGCAGGCCCTTCTCGCCGGGTGCGCAGGCCAGTTCCAAGCGGGCGCGGATCCACTGCGGGACGTCCGCGGGGTCCGCTTCCAGTTCCGAGGAGATCGCGGTGCAGGAGGTGCCGTGGGCGCGGGCGACGAAGGTGGCGCGGAAGACGACGAGCTCACCGGCCGAGCAGCCGGTGAGAACGCGCGCTTCTACAGCTGTCTCCGTGGTGGAGACGACGGGGCGGGCGGCCGCGCACCTCACGGTTGGGGGCGCGGTCGACGCCGCTGCCCCACCGGAGGTGACGGCCACGAGTAATAACGCGGCGACCACAGATCTCATGCCGAAAAGTTATGTGTGGTCGCGGCGTTCCTCACCCAACTTCACCCCACAGATGGGTGAGTACGAAACACGTTGTACGCCAGGTCGCCGCGGCGCACGTCGGTGTTGGCGGCGATGACGTCACCGAGGGTTCGGCGGTGGTCGATGCCGTAGCGCGCCTTGATCGTCCGCAGCGCCGGGTCGTTGGCGTGGAAGAAGCGGTCGCCGTCGCGCAGCGCCTCGAACTGCTTCTTCCAGATGGCCTGCTGGAGCTCGCCGAACTCGCTGCCGGGCAGGCGCGGCTCCGCCATCATGCCGACGATCGCGTCCAGGCCGCCGATGTCGCCGTAGATCGCCTTCATCCTGGCCGCGACGGTCGTGCGGCGCCGGCCGGGGCTGAGCCAGTCGAGGCTGTCCGGGTCGTCGATCTCGGCGCCGGGCGTGAGCTCCGGGTCGACGGGGAACGACTCGGTGGCCTCACCGGAGATCGCCTTGAACGACGGCTTCGGCGCCAACCCGTACGCACGGCGCACGTCGTTGTACGAGGCGATGCCGTGGTCGCGGCCGCGTTGCACGTCCAGCGCGGACACGTCGATCACCGCGGTCAGGCAGCGCGGCTGGCAGCCGGGAATGACGAAGACGATGCTGCGCAACGTGGTCTCGTCGATCAGCTCGTCGTTGAGGCCCTCGTCCTGCCGGCCGAAGCTCTGCAACAGCGGGCCGAGCTGCACGTCGTCGACCAGGTCGGGGTTGAACGGCAACAACTGCGGCGGCACCTCGATCTTCGCCTGCGCACCGGTGATCGTCACGGTGAACCCCTTGTCGCGCAACGTCTTCAGCTGCGCTTCTGAGTAGCGGCTCGCCTGCGTGACGACGGACAGGTCACCGCGCACCATGCTGTGCGAGCGGTAGCCGATGGTCGCGAACTCGTTCGCCAGGCTCGTTCGCACAGAGGAGTTGTAGCCGCGGTAGGGCGCGAGCCGCACGCCCATCGCCGGCAGGAACTCCTGGTAGGTGATCCACTGCTGCTCGGCGCTCACGACCTTGCGCGCGATCTGGAACTTCTCCTCGTCGGACAGGTGCGCGGGCAGCCTGTCGACGATCCTGTTGTGCTCGCGGGCGAACAGGGTCTGCACCGCCGTGATGGTGCCGTTCTCCATGCCGCGCATGTCGCCGGTGACGACACCGGGGCCGCTGGTGATCGCACCGAACGGACCGGTCATCGCCGGTACGGTCTCCGAGTTGCCGCGCGCGTCACGGCGCGGCAGAAGGTTGTTGGGCAGCAGCAGTTTCGCGCCGTCGCGCAGCCACGCGAGCCGTTCCTCGGTGCCGCCGTAGACCGCCCAGCCGTCGAGGTAGGAGCTGACGATGTTCTTCTGCTCGCGCGGGTTCGACCCCGGCACCTCGCCGCTGCGCCGCATGGGCGTGGACAGCAGGTCGTTGCGCACCGTCTCCAGCGGAGCCTCGTTGTCCCAAGAGATCGAGGCGTCGACGTTCGTGTCCTCGCGCAGCCCGAAGGTGTGATCCATGAACTGCGCCCACACCTGGGCCCACTGGCTGACGTGCCTTTCGGAGAGGTACCGCTCCCCGCCCTCCGCGAAGATCCGGTTGCTGACGTACCGCGCGTTCGGCCCGGCCACCGGCTGCCCGGCCCCGTCCGCGTACCTCGGGGGAGCGAGCCGGGAGTAGCCCTCGCCGACGATCCCCCACTCGGGGTGGGCGCGGTTGTTGCCGCGCCCGTCAAGACTCTGGACCTCGAAGAACGGGGAGTCCGCGTGCGCGACACCGCTGCCCAGGAACACCCCGATCGCCATCAACGCCACTGCCCTGCGCCAGAACTGCATGGGCCGATGATGGCGACGTGGGCGGTGACCGAGCGTGCTCAGTTATTCACAGCGTGACAGATCCAGTCCGTGCAACTGGGAATTCCCCTGGACTTCCGCCTGGACCGCGCTTCGAGTGCCGTCGGGCTCCTGGCCGGCACCTGTCAGTGGTCGCGGTGATCGTGGTCGTGCTCCGGCCCGAACGGCTGGTAGATGTAGAACATCGTCACCGGCTCATCACCCGCAACGGTCTCGTGGTCGACACCCGGCGGCACGAACGCGTAAGAACCCTCGCCGGCCCCAACGCCACCGATGCTCACCGTGCCGTTGATGACCCACGTGTGCTGCGTCGCCGACGGGTGGTTGTGGCCGACGTCGCGCGCACCGGGCGCCATCTGGATCAGGCCGACGATCGTGTCGCCGTTGGGGGACTTCCACAGCAGCTTGTTCTGCAGCCGTTCATCGCCGTGCAGCGGAAACGACTTCAACTGGGCAAGGGCCTCAGCAGACAGGACCGTCACTTTGTCCTGCGGCGCGTCGCTCATGGGCACAGCCTTTCGGAAGCGGTGGCTTACGGCCCATGTATAGACGAAAGGGCCGCCCGCATTACGGCGGACGGCCCGATCAGGTCAGCTGCACTTGGCCTCGCCGTTGAACAACAGGAACGTCTCGAGCTTCCCGTCGGTGAAGTGGAAGCTCAGCACCGCGCCCTGCTGACCGGGCACCGGCACCTCCAAGGCTTTGTCGTCCTTCCCGGTGGCGTTCGGGTAAGCCGCCTTGACCTGGTCGATCGTGGCGCCCTTGCCCACACCCTTGGCCACCGCGACACCGGGCGGCGGCACGATCATCCGGATCTTGTCCCCGGCGAACAGCACACCGCCGTTGGCCTCCCGCGCCTCAGCCCGCTTGGCGATGCGCTGCGTGGACTCCGCAGTCAGCTGAGCCGCCTTGGCACCCACCTCAGCCGAAGCCGCGAGCTTCTCCGCGTGGGCGGCGTACTCCGCGGCACCCGCGTTGGCCCCAGGCGCCGGCCCAACCGCGGCCTCCGCCTCGTCCGCAGCCTTCTGCGCGGCCTCGTACTGCTTCTCGGCCTCCGCGTCCGTCGCGAGCTGCGTCGCATCCGGCGCCGGCGCGCCCTGGTACCGGTAGTCCTCACACGTGCTGAACGTGCCGGCGCCCGTGGCGGCGAGATCACCGGTGGCGAGCGCTTCCTGCTTGGACATGCCGGGCTTCAGCTTTCCCCAGCCCGTCACGTCGAAGTACTTCTCCTGCGCGGACGACTGCTGGTCCCCCGACGGCGTGCAGCTGACGGCGACGAGTGCCACCGCGACTGCGAATACCGCTTTGAATCCCCCAAAGTTGTTCACGCGCACAAGGTATCCGGCTGCACTGCGGCGACCGAATGCGTTTACGCAGAGGGCCTGTTCACACTGACCGCGTTGCAACGATGCCGCTCCAGCTGCATTCGCCGCCGCACAGTTCACGTAGTACGCGGACGTCGGCGGTGCGGGCTCAGGTTTGCGGCCGAGGCTGCGGCACCACGGGCTGTGGCGCAACGGACTGCGGTGCGACCTTCACGTCGAGCCTGCTGCACGACGGACCTGAGAACTCAGCCGACGCCCGCCAGGCCGCCGCCTCTGCCGCTTGGGGTTCCTCATCCGTCCCGGATTCGGCCCACCTGACACCCTTGCCCGCCGCGAGAACCGCGTCGTTCTGACCGTCAGCCAGGAGCAGTTGCGCGCTCACGACCTTGACCGTCTTGTCCACCAACGTCTTCGTGGCGAACTCGACCGATGCGGCCGTCCAGCACGCGCCGGCTTGAGCCAGCCCGGAGAGCAGAACATTGGTGCCGTTGGACAGGTTCACCGTGCGACCGTCCACGATCGACGCCACGGTCACTAGCGGCGGAGATGCCGTCGCAGTGGTGGTGGTCGTCGTCACGGTCGAAGACGCGGAAGCAGCGAGACGCGTGGGCACCTCCGTGCCGCACACGCTGATAGCCAGCACATCCACATAGGACAGGCCCCCAACACCTCAACCCGTTGGGGACCTGCGCTGGCAGCCCTGCTACTTCTTCGTGGCGCCGAACTCGTTCGTCTCGTGCGTCACGTTGATCGCCACCGAGTCGCCGAGCATCAGGTTCTTGGTGACCTGGATCGTCACGATGTACTTCCCGACGTAGGCGGAGTGCTCCTTGACGTCGAGGTTCTTCTCGACGTACTCCCTGACGTCCTTCAGTTCGTCGCTCACCTCGAACGCGGGCTTCACCATGGACTTGAGCGCCGCGACGTTCTGCTCCGGCGTCTTGCCCTGCCACGCCTTGAGGGTGATGGCGCTCAGGCCGTTGCCCGCGTCGGTCAGCGTCGCGGTGCGGGAGATGTCCTCGAAGCCGCCGCCGGTCATGAAGCACTCGAGGCTGGTCTGCTGCTCCGAGCCGATCGGCGCCTTGAACTCGCACTTGTAGCCACCGGCCTGCATCTTCGGCAGCGCCTGTTCCTTGGTGGTGCCGAGGCTGATCGGGTTGAGCACGCGCGGGGCCTGTTCGCCGCCCTTGACGACGAGGTGCACGGTGTTCTGCTGTTCCTTCATGGTGCCCCAGGTGAGCGTCTGGCCACCGGCCTCCACCACGGCGACGTCCTGCTCTGGCAGCAAAGCCTTGAGCGCCGCGTTGCGCATCGTGCCCTGCTTGTCGTCGGCACCGTCGATCGCGGCGCGCACGACCGTGCCCTTGCCGTCGGCGAGGAGTTTCAACCGGATGCTGTAACCCGGCTTGTCCGGGCTGGGCGGTGGCACGGACTTCACGCACATGCGCAGGTCCACGTAGTCCATGGAGCTGCGGGAGCAGTCGAATCCCGCCTTCGACAGCGTGTCCTGCACCTTGTCCGACTGGCCCGCGCTCTCCTTCCAGTCGCCGACGAGGACGTTCTTCGACGTCTCCGAGGTCGGAGTGGAGGTCTCGGTCGGCTGCTGGTTCTCCGCGGCGGGCTGGCCGGAACTGCCGCAGCCGGCGGCCAGCAGGGCCAGGGTGGTCACGGCCAGAGAGATGCGCATGGAACAGCCTTCTGCAGCGGCGGACGGATTCGTTGCGACCGTGCCATGTGGACCCGGTGCACCGATATGAGGGAAATCCCTTGGTACCGGTTCCCTCAGCCAACCGATTTGTTCACATGGCCGCCGGGTGTTCGCGGATACGTCACCAGTTCGAGTGGTCAGCGCGCGGTGAAGTCACAGCCGTCCACATCGGACGGAGCAGCAAAACGAAGAGGACCGGCAGTCGTTGTGACTGCCGGTCCTCTTCGTTACGTGGAGCTGAGGGGAATCGAACCCCTGACCTTCTCGATGCGAACGAGACGCGCTACCAACTGTGCTACAGCCCCTTGCGTTGTTACGAGAGAACTATAGCAGGGCCGGAAGGGGTGTTTCACCACCCCCTCCTACGCTCCGACGGCACCTCGGTACCGCAGCGACTCCAGTCCCTCTAACTCGACGAAGACCGGGTCTTCGTCGTCGGAGTCGACCGGAATGGTGCCCGGTCGCACGTGGTGTTCGAAGCGCGGCAGCGGTGGCAGCGCCGGCCTGTCCTCGACGACCTCGACCTGCGTCGTCTCGACGTCGGCCGCCACAGCCTGGGCCGGCACGGCCGGCGCGTCCTCGGCCTGTTGCGGCTGCGGACCCGTCGCTCGGCGGCGGCGGACCTGCTGCAGGCGCGCGAGCCGGCGTGCGCGGATCTCCTCCTCGATCCGCACCTGCCGGCGCAGGTAGGTCAGGTAGCCCACGATCAGCAGGTCGAGCGCGGCGTGGCCGTACCAGAGCGGGGTGTAGAACACGCCCGCCACGACGGCCGATGCCACTGCGGCGACCAGCAGGAAGGCGATGACTCTGCGACGGAACGCGTACTTCGCCTGCGCGACCAGGGCCGCGCTCTCCGGGTCGTAGCCACCGCGGCCACGCCGGAAGGGGCGTTCGACGTACTCCTCCTCGTCGAAGTAGTCGTCGTCGAGGTCGTGGATGTCGTCGTACTCGGCATCGGGCATGGCGTCGTACTCCTCCCCCACGCTGCGCGCACTCTCCTGGCGCTTGCGGGCCATCATGGGGACGAGGACGACCAGCCATGCGACGACCAGCGCAACGATGATCAGCGAACTCGGCATTCCCCGTTCACCTCCCCCGGCCCACGCGTGGTGCTTTCACCACGCTAGTCACAACAGTCACACCTGTGTCGGAGGCTCGCCGAACTCGGTGCGTACCAAAGTGTGGTGTATCACCCACTTTTGGGTGAAGCGATTAGAACAAACGGACGCAAACGTCAGGGAAGACGGGCCTCTCCGCGTGCGACCAAACGGCGTACTAGGCCATCCGGGACCTCTTCGGAGGTGAGCGCGAAGCAGAGGTGGTCGCGCCACTGTCCGGCAACATCCAGATAACGCTTGAAGAGGCCTTCCTCGCGATATCCGGATTTCGTGAGCACGCGGATCGAGGCGCCGTTCTCGGGTCGCACGGTGGCTTCGAGCCGGTGCAGACCAGCGTCGCGGAAAGCGTGATCGGTGAGCAACGCCACGGCGGCCGTTGCGACGCCGCCGCCCGCCCGATCAGCGGCTACCCAGTAGCCGATCCATGCGGAAAGCAGCGAGCCGCGCACGATGTTGCCGACGGTGATCTGACCGGCCACCTCGCCGTCCACCAGGATCATGAACGGCAGCGTGGAGCCGCGCCGGGCCATGGCACGCAGCGACGACCACTGCGCGGGCCAGGAGAGCGTCGCGTTGCGCTCGTTCCAGCCTTCTTGGGCCGTGGGTTCCCATCGCTCCAGGTAGTCGCGGTCGCGGATGCGCAGCCGGGACCACTTGCCGCCGTCGAACAGCTTGGGTCCGCGCAGGGTCACGGTTCCCGCGCGCACCTCGACGGGCCCCAGCCGGACCGGCCAGCCGGGGTGACGTCCCAAGTCGGAGAAAGCGCTCATCCCCCGCCGTTCGTCAACCGCGTTGGGCCAGGAAGCTGACGAGCACCTCTTCGCCGACCGAGACCTCGGTGACGTCCTCGTCGACCATGATCAGGCAGTTGGCCTCCGCCAACGACGCGAGCAGGTGCGAGCCGGACGTGCCGAGCGGCTGCACCAGGTACTCGCCGTTGTCCGCGTCGCGCAGCAGCTGGCCACGCAGGAAACCGCGGCGGCCCTTCGTCGACGACAGCGGCGACAACAGCCGGGCCGACACGGCGCGGCGGTACGGGTTCTTCTTGCCGAGCGCGGCCCTGATCAGGGGCCTGACCAGCACTTCGAACACCACGAGCGCGCTCATCGGGTTCGCCGGCAGCAGGAACGTCGGCACGGCGTCCGGACCGAGGCGCCCGAAGCCCTGCGCCGAGCCGGGGTGCATGCCGATGCGGGTGACGTCCATGTCGCCGAGGTCCGCGATCGCCGCCCTGACCTCGTCGCCGATCGCGCCGCCCACGCCACCGGCGATGACGACGATCTCGGAGAGCAGCAGCCGTCCCTCGACGACCTCGCGCAGCCTGCGCGGGTCCGCGGACATGATGCCGACCCGGCTGACCTCGGCTCCCGCGTCCCGTGCGGCGGCGGACAGCGCGTACGAGTTCACGTCGTAGACCTGGCCCTGACCGGGCGTGCGGTCGACGTCGACGAGCTCCTCACCGAGCGAGATGACGGACACGCGCGGGCGTGGGTGCACGAGCACCTTGTTGCGTCCGACGGCGGCCAGCAACCCCACCTGAGCAGCACCGATGGACGCGCCGCGGCGAACAGCGACGTCGCCCGTCTGCACGTCCTCGCCGGTGCGGCGGACGAACCCGGCGGACGGCACGCTGCGGTTCACCGTGACCTTGGCGTGGTGACCGTCGGTGTAGCCGAGCGGCACGACGGCGTCGGCCAGCGTGGGCAGCGGCGCACCCGTCGCGACCCGCACCGCCTGGCCGGGCTGGAGCCGGCGCGGCTGCCGGGAGCCGGCCGGGATCTCGCCCACGACCGGCAGCTGCACGGGGCCCGCGTTCGCACCGGACACGTCGACGCTGCGCACCGCGTAGCCGTCCACGGCGGCCTGGTCGAAGCCGGGCAACGCGCGTTCCGCGACGACCTCCTCGGCGCAGAGCAGGCCCTGCGACTCCGAGATCGCCACGCGCACGGGTGCGGGCCGCACCGCGGCCGCGATCACCCGAGCGAGCTGCTCGTCAACTGACCTCATGTGATTGGTCCTCGCGCTCAGGAGTTGTCGAGGCGTTCCCGCAACCACTCACGCAGATCGGGTCCGTACTCAGGGGTCTTGAGTGCGAAGTCAACCGCAGCCCGCAGGAATCCGGCGGGATTGCCGAGGTCGTGTCGCCCGCCGCGGTGGACGACGACGTGCACGGGGTGACCCTCCGCGATCAGCAGCGCGATGGCGTCGGTGAGCTGCAGTTCGCCACCCGCACCAGGCGTGATGCGCTTGAGGGCGTCGAAGATCGCGCGGTCGAGCAGGTAGCGCCCGGCGGCGGCGAAGGTCGACGGAGCGTCCTCCGGCTTGGGCTTCTCGACCATGCCGACGACCTGCTTGACGTCGTCGTTGCCGGTGTCGCGGACGTCGAACACGCCGTACGCGGAGATCTGCTCGCGCGGGATGTCGAACGCCAGCAGGACGCTGCCGCCCTTCTCCTCGCGGACCTTCGCCATCTTCTTGAGCGCGTCGGTGGGCAGGATGATGTCGTCCGGCAGCAGCACCGCGACGGCCTCGTCGTCGCCGGTCAGGTTGCCCTCGGCGCAGCCGACGGCGTGCCCGAGGCCGAGCGCCTGCTCCTGGATCGCGGTCTCGGCCTTGATCAGCTTCGGCGCCCGCTGGATCTTCTCGACCAGGTCGGCCTTGCCGCGCGCGGCCAGCGACTCCTCGAGCTCGGGGTTGGCGTCGAAGTAGTCGGCGACCGACGCCTTCGTGGGCGAGGTGACGATGACCAGCTTCGTCGCGCCGGCCTCCGCCGCTTCCCTGGCCACGTACTCGATGGCCGGGGTGTCGACCAGCGGCAGCAACTCCTTCGGCACGGACTTGGTCGTGGGGAGGAAACGGGTGCCCAGACCGGCCGCGGGCACGATAGCGGTGTGGAAGGCGCTGCTCATGGGCAGCGATGCTAACGACATAACCGGGAGTACCCACCATGACGTCCGATCTTCGTGACCGGAAGGCCACGCTGCGTTCACGGTTGCTGGCCGCGCGGCGTGCGGTTTCTGCCGAGGACCGCGCCGTGGAGGCCGCGGCGCTGGCGGCACACGTGGCAGCTTTGGACGTTCAGCCTGATCAGACGGTGTGCGCGTTCCTGCCCGTCGGCTCGGAGCCGGGTGACGTGTCGTGGCTCGACGGCCTGCGCTGCCGGGTGCTGCTGCCGATCGTGACGGGCGACTCACCGCTCGACTGGGCGGTCCACACCGGATCTTCTGGACTCGCTCCAGCCGCGTTCCGGTTGCTGGAACCCACCGGACCCCGGCTCGGTGCCTCGGCGATCGCTGGAGCCTCGCTGGTGCTGGTGCCCGCGCTGGCGGTGTCGGTGTCCGGGGTGCGGCTCGGGAAGGGGCAGGGGCACTACGATCGGTCGTTGCCGCTGGTCAAGGCGCCTTTGGTAGCCGTGGTCCGGGACGCGGAGGTGCTTTCCGAGGTGCCTGCGGAACCCCACGACGTGCGGATGAACGGCGTTTTGACACCCTCGGTGGGCCTGCGGTGGCTGTGACTTTGAGCGGGTGTGTTTGCGCTCCGGGAAGGTCCTGAGCGAAAATCGTGTTGGCACTCACAACGCCCGAGTGCCAGATCTAGGAGCGAACCCAGTGCCTACGTACCAGTACGCCTGCACCGCGTGTGAGCACCGGTTCGAGGCTGTGCAGTCGTTCAGCGACGCCTCCCTCACCGAGTGCCCCGAGTGCTCGGGCAAGCTGCGCAAGCTCTTCGGCGCCGTCGGTGTCGTCTTCAAGGGCAGCGGTTTCTACCGCACGGACAGCCGCTCGGGCGCAGCCAAGAGCACGTCCGGCGCGTCCACGACGTCTGCTTCCACCTCGGAGACGAAGTCCTCCGACAAGAAATCGTCGGACAAGAAGTCGTCGGACTCGAAGCCCGCGAGCAGCGCGCCGGCGGCCGCTGCCAGCTGAAGATCGCGAGTTGTCCACAACTTGCGGCTGAGCCCCCTTTGACATGTCCCCGGTGGTCCTACCGTCGGGGGCATGACTCTTTCCGTCACCGCCCTCGACCGACTCCGCTCCCTGACGCGCCGCCGTCCTTCCGTTGCGTGGCGCAGGTTTCTGGCTCTGGGCCTGGCCCTCATAGCCGCGTTGACGACCTTCTGGCCCGACGTGGGCCATCCCGCCGTCGTCGCCTCCCGCGATCTACCGGCCGGCGTGCCGCTGTCGGCAGCCGACGTCCGCCTGGTGTCGCTGACCGCGCCGATTTCCGGTTCCTTCCCAGAAGTCCACGCCGTGGTGGGCCGACCCTTGCGCGACGCGGCACGTGAGGGCACCCCGCTGACGGACTTCGATCTTGCTGCCACGTCAGGAGATCAGGTCTCGGTGGCTGTGCGAGTGGCTGACCAGGGCCTGGCCGACGTGGTGCGGATGGGCGACCGCGTCGACGTGGTGTCGCCATCGGCAGAAGTGCTCGCGGAGAACGCATCCGTGCGTGAGACACGGGGACAAGTCGTTGTGCTCACGTTGCCGAGACTTAATGCAACTCGTGTGGCCGCGATGTCACTGGAGCATGCGTTAGCCGTTACTCTCCGCTGATGCTGAAGGGTTTCAAGGACTTTTTGATGCGCGGAAACGTCGTCGACCTGGCTGTGGCCGTGGTCATCGGCACGGCGTTCACCGCGATCGTCACCGCATTCACCACGAGCCTCATCAAACCGCTCATCGCCTCGCTCGGCAGCACCGAGACGAAGGGCCTCGGCATCCAACTCCGAGAAGGCAAGGAGGACACGTACCTCGACTTCAGCAACGTGATCAACGCGGCGATCAACTTCGTGATCGTCGCGGCAGTCGTGTACTTCGTGCTCGTCCTGCCGATCCAGAAGATCCAGGAACGCCGCAAGCGCGGCGAGGAGGCGGGCCCGTCCGAGCCCACCGACGTCGAGCTGCTGATCGAGATCCGCGACCTGCTCGCGGCTCAGCAGGGCCAGCAGCCGCCGGCGTCGACGACCACCGACGTGCGCGGCCCGAAGATCTAGCGAGGTCCGCTCCAGCAGCACCGCGTGGCGATGCCGAGATGAGCACGCCACGTGGTGTTGCCACGCCAGGCACACCCAAGGCCCGATGCCTCGATGGGTAAGCCGCGTGTGATGCCGCGCTGGGTGCTCTGTCGGTATTGCCACGCTGGGGACTCTGTCGGTATTGCCGCGCTGGGTGAGCCCGCTGCCGGTGGACGGCTGGGTAGCGGTGTAGCCCCACGCCTTGCGATTGGGGCTTTATCTTGAGGGGGCGGGATGCTTCGCTGTTCGGGTTCGGCCGGGGCGCTTTTCACCCCGGCTTTTGGAGGCCGTCCAGCATCCCGCCAGAGGCTCAAGGTCAAGCCCCAATCGCAATCGTCGCGCAGCGGCGATGGACTCCCACGCCTCGTCAATGCCTGACGGACCACGCTGGAACGCGACCACTCGCACGGCAGGCGACCACCCCGCTGGAACGTGACCATCCGCCCGCAAGCCGACCCGCACGGTGCCAACCGCCGCTCGCCAACGCAAGCCGACCCGTCCAAAGGTCCTCAGCCCCCGTGGTGCGGCGGCCTGTTCTCGCGGTACCAGGCCTCACGGTCCCCCGAACCGTCACCAGAAGCCGAACCACGCTCATCCGACGTGGTCTCCGGCAGCACGTCCCCGAACACCTCAGCCAACCGGCGACGACGCGCTACGGCGTCGTCGTCGGCCGGCTTCGGAGAATCACTCTTCGTCAAGACCGCTCAGCTGCTCGATCACGTAGGGCACCAGAGCCGACAGCGTTGCCATGCCGTCGCGGACCGCGGAGCGCGAGCCCGCGAGGTTCACGACCAGGGTGCTGCCGGAGACGCCTACCAGACCGCGGGAGATGCCCGCGTCCACCGCGCCCGCGGCGAGGCCGGAGGCGCGGAGTGCCTCGGCGATGCCGTGGATGGGGCGGTCCAGCACGCCTTGTGTGGCGTCGGGGGTCACGTCGCGGGGTGACACGCCTGTGCCGCCCACGGTGACCACGAGGTCGACGCCACCGATGACGGCCGTGTTGAGGGCGGCCCGGATGTCGACCACCTCACCCTCGACCGCGACGGTGCCGTCGACGATGAAGCCCGCTTCTTCCAGAAGTTCGGTGACGAGAGGGCCGGAGTTGTCGTCCTGCTCGCCGTGCGCCACCCGGTCGTCCACGATCACGACCAAAGCGCGGCCAAGGCGCTGCGCGCTGCGTTCCATGCGATCACCGTAGCGGGAGTCGGACTTCGAAGCGGCAGCCAGGACCGTGGTTGTGCGCGCTGATTCGTCCGAGGTGTGCGTCGACGAGGCCGCGCGCGATCGCCAGGCCCAGTCCGGCGCCAGAGGGATTGCGGCTCGACGAACCGCGGAATCCCACGTCGAACACCTGTGGCAGCACGTCATCGGGTATGCCGCCGCACGCGTCGTCCACCCGCACCACGGCCTCGGCTCCGTCCACATCGACCTGGACGGCCACCGTGCCGCCCTCGGGCGTGTGCCGAATGGCGTTGGACACAAGGTTGCGCACGACACGCATCAGTTCCGGATCTGAGCCGCGCACGACCGGCCATTCGCGAGCGTCCGCGCGCAACTGCACACCCTTGAGCTGAGCGACCGGGCGGGATGCGGCGACCACGTCGCTGACGACGTCCGCCAGCCGCACGTCGTGCAACGTCAGCTTCAGTGCACCGGCGGTGATCCGGGACAGCTGGAACAGATCGTCGACCAGTTTCGAAAGGTGGTCGGCCTCCTGGGCGATCTGCTTCGCGTAGACGGCGACCTCGCCCGGCTCGGAGACGACGCCGTCCTCCAGCGCCTCGGTCATCGCCCGGATGCCGGCCAGCGGTGTCCGCAGGTCGTGACTGATCCACGCCACCAGCTGCCGCCGCGCCGCCTCCGCTTCCCGCTCCCACACGCTGCGCCGCGCGATCGCGCGTCCCAGCATGATCGAGAACGGCACGGTGATCACGCCGACCACCGCGCACACCGTCAGGGCGGCCGTGAGCATCGGCGTGAACATGAACCCGCTGACCGCGAGCACTCCGCTGATAGTCGCCACCACCGGCACGATCACCATCACGGTCATCGCGGTCGTGAGCGACACCCGGCTCAGCCGGTCGAAGATGTTCACAGCGAACTTCTGTCGTACCGGTAACCCACGCCCCACACGGTGCTGAGCCGCATCGGCTTGGCCGGATCCTTCTCGATCTTCTCCCGCAACCGTCGCACGTGGACGGTCACGGTCGACTGGTCGCCGAACTGCCAGCCCCACACCCGCTCCAGCAGCTCCGAACGTCCGAACGCCCGGCCGGCGTTCGCGATGAAGAACGCCAGCAGGTCGAACTCGCGAGTGGTCAACTGCAACGGCATGCCGTCCAACGTCGCCGTGTGGGCGGCCACGTCGAGCACCAGGTCGCCGTCGCGCACCACCCGCGGCTCGTAGGCCTTGCTGGCCCGCCGCAACACCGACGACACGCGCAACGCCAGCTCGCGCGGGCTGAACGGCTTCGTGACGTAGTCGTCCGCCCCGATCTGCAACCCGGCGATGCGGTCTTCTTCCTCGCCCAACGCCGTCAGCATGACCACCGGCGTGCTGCCGCGTTCCCGGATCCGCCGGCACACCTCGAGCCCGTCGATGCCCGGCAGCATCAGGTCCAGCACGACGATGTCCGGCTCGTGCGACGCCATCAACCGCAGCGCCTGCTCCCCGTCCCCGGCGAGTTCGACCTCGTACCCGGCGTGTTCGAGGTACCGGCGCACCACGTCCCGCACCGTCGTGTCGTCGTCGACGACCAACACCCGTTCCACCACGTCACCAACGCTAAGCCACGAACACCGGACCGGCTCGCATCCGTAAGAAAACGAAAAGAGACCGACCCCCGCGCGGGGCAGGTGCGCGGGGGCCGGTCTCGGAGGTCGTCACGCCTGGTTCTGGCGGGCGGCGGATGCCAGAACCAGGCGCGTCCCCCCACCTATCCCACCTCGACACCGCCGAGGGTGGCTTCCACGGTCCGGTTGTCGGACAGCGTGATGGTCACCTTGTCGCCGGGCGCCTTGGAGCGGACGGCCGCGACGAGGGTGTCCGAGCTCTCGATGCGACGGTCACCGAACTTGGTGATCACGTCGTTCTCCTTCAGGCCCGCCTTCTCCGCGGCACCACCCGCGGTGATCTTGCTGATCACGGCACCGCCGTCAGGGGACTCCTTCACCTCGACGCCGAGCACCGTCTGCTTGGGCTTGCCGGTCTTCACGATCTCGTCGATCGTGCGGCGCGCCTGGTCCATCGGGATCGCGAAGCCGATGCCGACCGAACCCGCCTGGCCGCCGGAGGAGTTCGGGCTGTAGATCGCGGAGTTGATGCCCACGACCTGGCCCTGCATGTTCACCAGCGGACCACCGGAGTTGCCGGGGTTGATCGCCGCGTCGGTCTGGATCGCGTTCAGGACGGTCGCCTGCGAGTTGCGGGCGTCGCCACCGGCGGAGACCGGGCGGTTCACCGAGCTGACGATGCCGGAGGTCACGGTGCCGGACAGTTCGAACGGCGAACCGATCGCGACGACGCCCTGGCCGATCTTCATGTCACCGGAGTTGCCGAGCTGCACGACCGGCAGGTTGGAGACGCCGTCCGCCTGGATGACGGCGATGTCCGAGCTGGGGTCGCGACCGAGGATCTTGGCGGTGGCGGTCTTGCCGTCCTGGAAGACCACCTTGATCTCGCCGCCGGCCGCCGCGCCCTCGATGACGTGGTTGTTCGTCACGATCTGGCCGTTGCCGGAGATGATGAAACCAGAGCCCTCACCGGCGCCGGTCCGCGTCACGACCTGGATCTGGACGACGGACGGCAGCATCTTGTTCGCCACGTCCTCGACCGAACCCGCGGGAGCGTTGCTGGTCTGCGAGGCCGGGCGGGGCGAGTCGAGCGAGCTGACCGAGGACGACTCGTTGGCGAACGTGTAGCCCAGGTAGCCGCCGAGGCCACCGGAGAGGCCGCCCACGAGCAGCACGAGCGCTGCGACACCCGCCACGACCTTCCCACGGCCCTTGGGACGCGGTGGAACGGGCGAGGGCTGGTAACCGGGTGGGAGGTAGTACTGACCGGTCGGCTGAGGCCCTGTGGGGGCCTCGGCGCCGAACTGGGAGGTGGTGGCCCCCAGGCCGAGGGGGTGGCCTGGGGGAAGTTGGCCGGACCCAGGAGGAGGAAGCTGCTGGCCGGGTCCGGACCCGCCGAGCTGCGCCTGGCCCGCGTCAGGTGCGGGCACCTGCGGCTGGGCCGAAGAGAACGAGGCGGGCACGTCACCGAGGCCCGCGGGAGCGCTGTGAGCCCCGGCCTGGCCGGATCCCCCCTGCAAAGGATCCGGCTGGCCGGGTTCCGGCAGCGACGGGCCCTGCTCCCGCGCGCCGGAGTCTGTCTGACCGGCGGTCGGCACGGAGTTGGGCTCTTCCGGCTGCTGCGCTGGCTGGTTGCTCTCGGTCATGGCCATAGTCTCTCGGCCCGTCCTGAGAGAACCCTTAAACCAGCCTGGGAGTCAGTTGTGCGTTCCCAGGGACGCCCGAAGACGCTCCGCGATCTGTTCCGGCGTCACGTCGTTGATCCACACGGCCTCGCCCGACTCCGAACCGGCGAGGTACTTCAACTTGTCCTTCGTCCGCAGCACCGAGAAGACCTGCAGGTGCAGCCAGAGCTCATCCCGCCCGACGTTCACCGGCGCCTGGTGCCACGCCGCGATGTACGGCAGCGGGCGGTCGTACAGGGCGTCCAGCCGGTGCAACACCTTCAGGTACAACGACGCGAAGTCGTCACGCTCCACAGAGGACAGACCGGCGAGGTCCGCGACCTGACGGCGTGGCGCCAGCACGACCTCGACGGGCCAGCGCGCGGCGGCGGGCACGAAGGCCACCCAGTGCGGGGACTCCTCCACCACACGCGCGCCCGCGCGGAGCTCGGCCTCCAGCACGTCACCGAACAACGGACGCCCGTGCGCCGCGTAGTACTCCAGGGCGGCTTCGAGCATCCGTTCGGTCCGCGGCGTCACGAACGGGTACGCGTAGATCTGGCCGTGCGGGTGCGACAGCGTCACACCGATTTCTTCGCCACGGTTCTCGAACGGAAAAACCTGCTCGACCCCTGGCAACGTTGACAAGAAGGCAACCCGGTCCGCCCAGGCGTCGACAACGGTCCGCACCCGCGACTCGGAAAGCTCGCCGAAGGACGTGTTGTGGTCCGACGTGAAGCACACGACCTCGCAGCGCCCACGTCCCGGCGCGCGCGCGAACAGCGCTTCACCATCCACAGTGGACGGCACGTCCGGCACGTTCTGCGCCAGCGAGGGGAACCGGTTCTCGAACACCACGACGTCGTAGTCGGCCTCGGGAATCTCCGTGGGCCGGCCAGGCGTCGACGGGCATAACGGGCAGAGATCCGCCGGTGGTTTGTAAGTGCGTGTCTGGCGGTGTGCCGCCATGGCGACCCACTCGCGGGTCAACGGGTCCAGCCGGACTTCGGACATCGGCTGGGACTCGGGAAGATCCCGGGTGTCCACCGCGACTCGCGGTGGTGCCTCAGCGCTGTCGTCGAAGTAGATGATCTCCCGGCCGTCCGCCAGCTTCCCCGCGGTACGCCTCACGCCAACTCCTCGCCACTTCCTGGTACATGTGCCAACACCAACTCGCCGACCTGCTCGGTGAGGATCGCGCGTGCGTCGTCCGGCAGACCTTCGTCGGTCACCAGCACGTGTGCTTCGTCGAGGTCGGCGATCGTGGAAATGCCCACGGTGCCCCACTTCGTGTGGTCAGCGACCACGACCACGCGTCCGGCGGCGTCGACGAGCGCCCGGTCGGTTTCGCTCTCGTTGAGGTTCGGGGTGGTGAAGCCGGAACGCTCGGCCATGCCGTGCACGCCCAGGAACACCACGTCCAGGTGCAGGGATCGCAACGCCTGCACGGCAACAGGGCCGACCAACGCGTCGGACGGCGTGCGCACCCCACCGGTCAGCACGACCGTGCGGTCGGTGCGCCCGCTCTGTTGCAGCACGTCCGCGACGCGGATGGAGTTCGTGACCACGGTCAGGTCCGGGATGTCGTCCAGGAAGCGGGCTAACGTCCACGTCGTGGTGCCCGCGGACAGGCCGATGGCCGTGCCGGGGCGCACGAGGTTCGCGGCCAGCGCCGCGATCGCTTCCTTCTCCGGGAGCTGCCGGACCGACTTGGCCTCGAAGCCGGGTTCGTCGGTGGAGCGCCCGACGACGGAGGTCGCGCCGCCGTAGACCTTCTCCACCAGGCCGCGCGAGGCGAGCACGTCGAGGTCGCGGCGCACGGTCATGTCCGAGACGCCGAGCCGGACGACCAGGTCGCTCACGCGCACCGCGCCGGTCCGCCGGACTTCCTCGATGATCACCGCTTGCCGTTGACGTGCCAGCACCTCACACCTCTTCCCTGAGGACCACGACGTCCCCGGCTCGCACGGTGAGGCGTCCGGAGACCTGCTCGCCGGACAACACGTCGACACCGGACGCCTCGATCTGCGCGTCGGTGTCGGAGTGGTTGACGGCGAAGAGCCACGATACGTCGCCCTTGCGCCTCACAAGCTCGATCTGGCCGTGTTCGACCGATTTGGGCAGCACCGCCACGCCCGCACTGGAAAGCGCGTTTTCCACGGTTCGGCCGAGACCGCTCTCATCGAGGTCGCACGCCACGTACCAGGCGACACCGCTGCCGAACGCGTTTCGCGTCACCGCGGGCACTCCGGGCAACGGGCCGTCCGCATAGGAGGCAACGATGTCAGCGCCGCGCACGTGCAGGTGCTCGGTCCACAGCGAGGCCGTTGATCCGTCGGTCAACGTGACGGTTTCGTCCTGCCGCAGCGGGTAGAACTCCTCCGACCACACGCCCAGCACGTCCCGGAACGCGCCGGGGTACCCGCCCAGTCGCACTCGCGTGTGCTCGTCGGCAACACCAGACAAGTACGTGACCACAGCATGACCGCCGCCGGCCACGTAGTCGGCGATCACCGCGGCGTGCGCGTCGGACACGGCGTAGAACGCCGGCACGACCACCATCGAGTACGCCGACAGGTTCGTGCCCGGCGCCACGAAGTCGACCGTCACACCGGCCTGCCACAACGCCTTGTAGTAGCCGTAGACGTGCTTGCGGTACTCGAAGTCCGAGGTCGGATGCGCGTCCTGCCGCAACGCCCAGCCGGACTGCCAGTCGAACAGGATCGCCACCGGTGCGTCCACAGTGGATCCGACAACTTCGGACAGCGCGGCGTACTCGGCCCCGACCTGGCACACCTCGCGGTACACCTTCGTGTCGGTGCCCGCGTGCGGAACCATCGCCGAGTGGAATCGCTCGCCGCCACCGCGCGACTGCCGCCACTGGAAGAACAGCGTGCCGTCCGCGCCGCGGGCGATGTGCTGGAACGAGTTCCGCCGCATCTCCCCCGGCAGTTTGGCGATGTTGCGCTGCTGCCAGTTCACCGCGGACGTCGAGTGCTCCATCAGCAGCCACGGCCTGCCGCCCGCAAGGCCGCGGGTGAGGTCCGCGGACATCGCGAGCTCGACGTGCCGATCAGGGGACTGGGCCTCGGTGTAGTGGTCGTTGGACACGAAGTCGACCTCGCGGGCCCACTTCCAGTAGTCCAGCGCCTCCATCGTCCAGGTGACCATGAAGTTCGTGGTGACCGGCACGTCCGGCGTGATCATCCGCAGCACGTCGCGCTCGGCCTTGTACTGCTCCAGCAACGCGTCGTCGCTGAACCGGTCGAAGTCGAGCACCTGCCCCGGATTCGCGAACGTGGGCGTGGCGCGCGGAGGCAGGATCTGCGAGAAGTCCGTGTAGCCCTGGCTCCAGAACGCGGTCGACCACGCGTCGTTGAGCTGGTCGAGCGTGTAGCGGGCGGACAGCCACTCGCGGAACGACTCGGCGCACGTGTCGCAGTAGCAGCGCGACACATGGCATCCGTACTCGTTGCCGACGTGCCACGCGGCGAGCGCGGGGTGGTCGCGGTAGTGCGAGGCCATCTCGGCCGCGAGCGCGGTTGCCCGGTCGCGGTAGATCGGCGACGACGGGCAGTAGGCCTGCCTCGAGCCGTGTGAGAGCCGCACACCGTCAGCGCGGACGGGCAACATCTCGGGGTACTGGGCGGTCAGCCACGGCGGGGGCGAGGCGGTCGCGGTCGCGAGGTCGGCCCGGATGCCGCCGGCGTCCAGCAGATCGAGCACCCGGTCGAGCCACTCGAACCGGTACTCACCTTTGCTGACCTCGATCTTCGCCCAGCTGAAGATCCCGACGCTGACCAGGTTCACACCGGCCCGTTGCATGAGCTCGACGTCCTCGGCCCAGACGTGCTCAGGCCACTGTTCGGGGTTGTAGTCCGCACCCCAGGCGAGCCCCTGCATACCCGTCGGCCAAGTCGTCACGGCGGCAAGCGTGGCCGACAACAACCCCCAACGTCAACACAAGCAAACACAACTTCACGTTTGGGTCTGTTCGGCGGTTGACCGGGACACAGACCGGGAAAGCGGCCAAATGGTGGCGTCCACCGGCTGTGCACGGGTTTAACAGCTGCGTAACGAGACTTGACAGGATGTATGACTGGGACCACATTGTGCGCAACTTTGTTTGAGTCCTGTTCGGTTCGCACGAGCGAGTGTCACCTGTAGGAGCGATGATGGTTCGGTACACGCCTGGTTCCTCTCCGTTACCTCACCTCGACCGGCGGACCCTGTTGCGGATCATGCTGGCCGGCGCGGGTGTGGCCGCGACCGGTGGTCTCGCGGCGTGCGGCAGCGGTGGCTCGAGCTCGGGCACCGAGTCCAAGCTGGTCACGTTCGGCAACAACCTGTCAGACCAGGTGCCGAAGGACGCGATCACGGCCGCGGTGAAGGCCTTCGAGGCCAATTCGGGCGGGCTGACGGTCACGATCAACACCAAGCAGCACGAGCAGTACCAGGAGCAGATCAACAACTACCTGCAGGGCAAGCCGGACGACGTGCTCGCCTGGTTCGCGGGCTACCGCATGCGGTTCTTCGCCGACCAGGGTCTCGCCGGCGACCTCACCGACCTGTGGGGCAAGGTCGGCGGCAACTACTCGGACGCGCTCAAGCAGGCGTCCACCGGCTCGGACAAGAAGCAGTACTTCGTGCCGTTCATCCAGTACCCGTGGGGCATGTTCTACCGCAAGAGCGTCTGGCAGGAGCGCGGTTACGCGGTCCCGAAGACGCTCGACGAGCTCGTCGCTGTCTCGACGAAGATGAAGGCCGACGGCCTGATCCCGATCGCCTTCGCCCAGAAGCAGGGCTGGCCGGGCATGGGCACGTTCGACCAGCTGAACTTCCGCATCAACGGCTACCAGTTCCACGTCGACCTGCTGGCCGGCAAGGAAGACTGGCAGGGCAAGAAGGTCAAGGACGTCTTCGACACCTGGAAGCGGCTGCTGCCGTTCCACCAGGAGAACGCGCTCGGCCGCGAATGGCAGGAAGCCGCGCAGACGTTGCAGCAGAAGAAGTCCGGTATGTACCTGCTCGGCTCGTTCGTCGGCCAGCAGTTCCCGGACGCGGACAAGGACGACCTCGACTTCTTCCCGTTCCCGGAGATCAACCCGGAGCACGGCACCGACACGGTCGAAGCGCCGATCGACGGCTACATGATGGCGAAGAAGCCTGCCAACCCCGAGGGTGCGCTCAAGCTGCTCGAGTACCTGTCGACGGCCGAGCCGCAGCTCACGTACCTCAAGGCCGACCCGAACTCGATCGCGACCAACCAGAAGGCAGACACCTCCGGCTACAGCGCGCTGCAGAAGAAGTCGGCCGAGGTCATCAAGAACGCCAAGCACATCACGCAATTCCTCGACCGCGACACCGACCCCGGTTTCGCGAGCGAGGCGGCGACGAACGGCCTCATCGCGTTCATCAAGAACCCCGACGACATCGACTCCGTGCTCAAGGGCATGGCTGATCAGGCGAAGAACATCTTCAAGTGACCGCATTGCAGGAGAAGCCGAAGGCGGTGGCCCCCAGCGGGCCGCCGCCTCGTCGGCGTGGAAAACGTGCCACCGCCCTCGCCGGCACGGACAAGCTCGTGCTGGCGCTCATGCTCGGCATCCCCACGATCGTGCACGTGTTGTTCGTGTGGATCCCGACGCTGGGCTCGGTCGCGTTGTCGTTCAGCAGGTGGAACGGCATCGGCGGCTTCGAGGACATCGAGTGGATCGGTGTCGGGAACTACGTCGAGATCTTCACCGAGTACCCGCGGTTCTGGCCGGCGGTGCAGCACAACCTGATCTGGCTGGCGTTCCTGCTCGTCGTGCCCACGGCGGCGGGCCTGCTGCTCGCCGTGCTGCTGGACCGCGAGATCAGGTTCAGCCGGATCTACCAGAGCGCGCTGTACATGCCGATGGTGCTGTCGCTCGCGCTGGTCGGCTTCATCTGGCAGCTGATCTACACGCCGGACGGCGGCCTGCTGAACTCGGTGCTGGGCCTGAACGACAACCCGGTCGACTGGATCGGCGACTCGGACATCAACCTCTACGCCGTGCTCATCGCGGCGGCGTGGCGGCACACCGGCTACATCATGCTGCTGTACTTGGCGGGCTTGAAGTCGGTCGACCCGGCGTTGAAGGAAGCGGCGGCACTGGACGGCGCCTCGGCGACGCAGACGTTCTTCCGCGTCACCTTCCCGGTCATGAAGCCGGTCAACATCGTGGTGGCCGTCGTGACGGTGATCGAGGCGCTGCGCGCGTTCGACATCGTGTACGTCATCAACAAGGGACGCAACGGTCTGGAGCTGTTGTCGGTGCTGGTGACCGACAACATCATCGGTGAGGCTTCGCGCATCGGCCGGGGTTCCGCGGTCGCGGTGATCCTGCTGACGATCTCGCTCGGCGTCATCATTCCGTACCTGTACCAGACGTTCAGCAAGGAGAACCGGACGTGACGGCCACGCTGGAACGGCCCGCGGTGCCGGCTGAGAAGAAGCGGACGGTGACCCCGGCGCGGGTCGCGCTGCACACCTTCCTGATCCTCACGTGCCTGATGACGCTGGCGCCCCTCTTGTGGGCGGTCTACGCATCGCTGCGCACGTACGAGGACACGTCGGTCAACGGCTACTTCTCCGTCGCGAAGTCGCTCACGTTCGAGAACTTCGCGAAGGCGTGGGAAGTCGGCCAGCTGCCGCACTTCTACTGGAACACGTTCCTCATCACGGTCCCCGCGCTGATCATCACCCTGCTGCTCAGCTCGATGATCGCGTTCGGCGTGTCCCGGTTCAGCTTCAAGTTCAACCTGCTGCTGCTCATGGTCTTCACCGCGGGCAACCTGTTGCCGCAACAGGTGATCGTGACGCCGTTGTGGCGGCTGTACCGGTTGATCGAGGTCCCGGAGTGGATCAGTGCGAGCGGATCGCTGATCGACTCGCCGATCGGCGTCGTGCTGATCCACATCGCCTTCCAGTCCGGCTTCTGCACGTTCGTGCTGTCGAACTACATGAAGACGATCCCGTACGAGCTGACCGAGGCCGCCCGCGTGGACGGCGCGTCGGTGCTGCGGCAGTACTGGCAGCTGACGTTGCCGCTGTGCCGCCCGGTGCTGGCCGCGCTGGCCACGTTGGAGTTCACCTGGATCTACAACGACTTCCTCTGGGCGTTGGTGCTGATCCAGGACGGCGACAAGATGCCGGTCACCTCGGCGTTGCAGAACCTCAAGGGCACGTTCTTCACCGACAACAACCTGATCGCGGCGGGATCGCTGCTGGTCGCGTTGCCGACGTTGGTCGTGTTCTTCGTGCTGCAGCGGCACTTCGTCGGCGGACTCACGCTGGGTGCGACGAAGGGCTGACCGGCCCACGTTGCCTCGCGGCATCTGCAAGTACCACCAACTCAACATCAACAAGCTCACAACTACACCCAACCTGTTCGGCGAACGCCGAACAGGTTGGGTGTAGTTACAGGCGGTTCGATCATGGGTTGGTGGTACTTGCAGACGTCTCAAACGCTTGCGGCTTCAGGTGATCGCGGAACGTGAAAGCGCCCCAAGCCGGCTGGCTCGGGGCGCTTTCACCTGGTCTGAAGCGAACTACTTGCCGCCGGTCTGCGGGTTGTAGTCCGAGATCGAACCCCAGCGCCCCACCGGGATCACGATCACGCGGGCCTTGCCCACGACGTTGTCGATCGGGATCGCGCCGTCGGCGGGAGTCGGGTCGCCGTGCTTGCGCGAGTCGGCCGAGTTGTTGCGGTTGTCGCCCATCACCCACAGCTTGCCCGCGGGGACGGTGACCTTCTCGAACGAGTCCTGCTGGCGCGGGCCGCCGCCGAAGTTCAGGTACGGCTCGTCCAGCGGCTTGCCGTCCACGAGCACGCGGCCCTCTTCGTCGCAGCACTCGACGGTCTGGCCGCCGACGGCGATGACGCGCTTGATGAAGTCCGTGCCGCTGGGCTCGGACAGGTTCACCATCGAGCCGAGGTCCTGCAGGGTGCCGACGAAGAAGTTCGGGGGCTCCTTGCCGCCCGTCCAGTTCGGCGGGCCGCGGAACACGACGACGTCGCCGGGGCGGGGGTCGCCGAACAGGTACGTGATCTTCTCGACCAGCACCTTGTCGTTCACGCAGCCCGTGCAGCCGTGCAGCGTCGTCTCCATCGAGGCCGACGGGATGACGAACACGCGCGCGACGAACGTCTGGATGACGACGGTCAGCAGCAGCGCCACGCTGAAGATGACCAGCAGCTCTTTCCAGAAGGGCTGCTTCTTCTTCGCCTTCTTCTTGGAGAACCTGGGCGCCGGGTCGTCCTCGTACGCGGAGGAACGCGACGAGCGGTCCTCGTACGACGAAGCGGTCGAACCGGACGTCGAGAAGCGCGACGTGGGTTCGGCGGGGCCGTCTCCAGTGGGAGGGGTCGTCTCCCAGGTCGACGAAGAATCGTCGTTCACGCGATGACTCACACGCCCCACCTTACGGACGTCCGGGTAGGCGCAACGTGAACAGGGCACCACCTTCGGGAGCTCTGCCCGCCGTGGCCGTGCCGCCGTGCCGTTGTGCCACCTGCTTCACGATGGCGAGACCCAGGCCGGAACCCGGCAGGGTCCTCGCCTCGGACGATCGGTAGAACCGCTCGAAAACGTGTGGTAGATCGGCATCCGCGATACCTGGGCCCGCGTCCGCCACCTCCACCACGGCGCTGCCGTCTCCCACCTGACGGAGGTGCAGCCGCACCGCTGAGCCCGAGGGGCTGAACTTCACCGCGTTGTCGAGGAGGTTCAGCACCGCGCGCTCGAGAGCACTCGAATCACCCAGAAGTGTCCACGGTTGCATCTGCACGTCGAACGTGACGTTCGACGCCCGTCGGCGTGCGCGGTCCAGGGACCGTTCTACCACCTCGTGGAGGTCGACGGGTTCGTGCACGACCTGAGGTGCGTCCTCACGGGCCAGTTCGACCAGGTCACCGATCAGGGTGGTCAGTTCGTCGAGCTGGGCGCGCACGTCCGACTGGATCTCCCGCTTGTCCTCTTCGGACAGAGTGGGCGAATTCGGACGTTCCGACGCGAGCAGCAACTCCAGGTTGGTGCGCATCGACGTCAACGGTGTGCGCAGCTCGTGGCCCGCGTCGGCGACCAGGCGGCGTTGTCGTTCCTGCGACTCCGCGACCGCGCCGAGCATGGCGTTGAAGCTGTGCGTCAACCGAGCCAGTTCGTCGTCGCCCGACACAGGTATCGGCGTCAGGTCGCCCGTGTTCGCGACACGTTCGGTGGCCTCTGTCAGCCGTTGCACCGGACGCAGACCCGTGCGCGCCACGGCCGTGCCCGCGATGGCCGCGAGCAGCACGCCGGCACCGCCGATGAGCAGCAGAACGACGCTGAGCTTGGCCAACGTCGTCCGTTGTGGCGACATCGACTGAGCGATGATCACCGCTTGGCCCGGCGCGTACTTGACCGCGATCACCCGCGACTCGGTCTTGTGGTCGGTCCACAGGTAGTCGGGGCGCTCACCCTGCGCGACGTCCCAGGCCTCGTCGACGGTCGGCGGCCGGTCGGAGCCCTTGGGGTAGAGGATCTGCCCGGTGGTCGCCTGCAGCAGGCCCATCTTCACGTCACCGGCCGCGAGGAACGCCGCCGGGAAGTTCTCGACCTCGTCCGGCGTCGTCACCTTGCCGCCGGTCGCCACCGTGGCGGCGCGCGAACGCAGGCTCTCGTCGAGCGCGTCGTACACGCTCTTGCGCACGATCATGTACGCACCGAACGACACCAACGCGACGGCCCCGGCCACGCAGAAGGCCGCGAGCCAGGTGACCCGAGCCCGCAGCGACGCCTTCTGGAGCCGCCCCTGGGGTTCGAAGATCACGGAGGGGTCTCCCGCAGGACGTAGCCCACCCCCCGCACCGTGTGGATCAGCCGCGGCTCGCCATCCAGCTCCGTCTTGCGGCGCAGGTAGCCGACGTAGACCTCGAGAGCGTTGCCCGAGGTCGGGAAGTCGTATCCCCACACGTCCTCCAGGATGCGGCTGCGAGTCAGCACCTGGCGCGGGTGCGCCAGCAGGAGCTCGAGCAGCGCGAACTCGGTGCGGGTGAGGCTGATGGCGCGTTCGCCCCGGCGGACGTCCCTGGTGGACGGGTCCAGCTCCAGGTCGGCGAACTTGAGCACGGCGGCGGACTGCTGGGCGGCGTCGTCGTCGTGGGCGGCACGGCGCAGCAGAGCGCGCAGCCTGGCCAGCAACTCCTCCAGCGCGAACGGCTTGGGGAGGTAGTCGTCGGCACCGGCGTCCAGCCCGGACACGCGATCGCTCACGGCGTCGCGCGCGGTGAGCACGAGGATCGGCAGGTCGTCACCGGTGCTGCGCAACCGGCGGCACACCTCGAGACCGTCCAGCCGCGGCATCATCACGTCGAGCACCATGGCGTCCGGCCTGGCGGCAGTCACCGACTCCAGGGCCTGCATGCCGTCGCCGGCAGTCTCGACCTGGTAGCCGTTGAACTGGAGCGAACGGCGGAGTGACTCCCTGACCGCCCGATCGTCATCGACAACGAGGATGCGCATGGGGGCAGTCTTGCCGAGGGATCTGAGAGCCGCCTGAGAAGGGCCCTAACTGCGGGTGTGAGTTCGGCGTTAGCCCTCGAGGCCACGCGCGACAGGTGCATTCCACTTCCGCCAGAGCGCAATCAGCCTGATGGTGATGATTATTGACGCACCAGTCAGCGCGACCAGGCCTTTCGGCAACCCGGCCCACTCACCCACCGCCACGACGACCGCACCGGCGAGGGCGGCAACGGCGTAGATCTCTCTCCTCAGGACCAACGGGATCTCTCGGAGGAGGAGATCACGGAGCGCGCCACCACCGATGCCCGTCGTCATCCCGATGAGGCACGCCGCGTACGGGGTCGCGCCGAGAGCCAGCGCGGTGGTGGTGCCCGACGTGACGAACAGTCCCAGCCCCACGGCGTCCAGCAGCAACACCGAACGGCGCAGCTTGGCGACCTGCGGGTGGAACCAGAAGACGATCAGCCCCGTGCCGCCGGCGACCAGCAGGTACGGCCAGTTCCGCAGGCTGGTCGGCGGGTGCACGCCCAGCAGCACGTCCCGGATGATCCCGCCGCCCAACGCCGTGGTGAGCGCCAGGATCGTCACCCCGAACACGTCGAGGCGAGCACGGACCGCGGCCACCGCCCCGGAGGCGGCGAACACGGCGATCCCGATCAGCTCCAGGACGATGAGCAGCACGAACGGAGAGAATAGTTGGTCAACGCGGTGGCGCTGCCCGGCGGTAACCGGCCTCGAGCCGCCCGCCCGCAGACGCCAGAACGTGCTCCACGACCGCGATGAACCGCTCGGCACCCTCGCCCCGCACCAACGCGCGGTAGGAGTCCACGAGCTCGTCCTCCTTGGCGTCGCGCAGCCGCCGCAACAACCACTTGCCGTGCCCGAGCCACCGGTTCTCCACGACCAGCGCCAGCTCTCCCACGCAGGTCAGCAGCCGTGCCGCGACGAACAACCGCTCGTCCTCGTCCCGCGCCCCGATGAGGTCTTCGAGCAGGTCGGTGGTCCCGTACCGGCGATCTTCCAGCTCGGTGACGGTCGCGAGTGGAGGGCCGGTGTCCAGCAGAGCGCGCGCCTCGGCCCTCATGCGTGCACCCGTGCCGTCCGCGTCGAGCATGAGAAACCCCTCCGCGCACATGTGCAACAACGGAGGTCGCCGGTCCATGGCGTCACGCATGACGAAGTCCTGGAACGACTCGATCGTGTGACAGAACAGCTCGACCGGCCAGCCGCGGTGCTCCAGCGTCTCGCGGAACGCGTGGGCCAGGTCGTCGACGATCACGACCATGTCCAGATCCGAGTTCGCCGTGTACGTGCCGGCGGCCACGCTGCCGCCGAGGAACGCCGCCGTGGCCAGCGGGAACCGGACGTCCAGCAGGTCACGGGCCACCTGCACCGGGTCCTTGTCCCAGTCCAGCGGGTGTCCGGTGACGTAGTAGTCCTGCTCGGGGTCCAGCGCGCCCAGCACCTGTTCGACGCGCGGCCGGATCTCCTGGCCGACCTCGTGCATGTCGACGAGCCACGGGTTGTCCTCGGCGTCGAAGAGCGGCCGGATCGCCAGGAACTGCGCACGGGAGACGTCCCGCACGCTGACCGGTGCCCCGCTGCGCCGTTTCGCATAGCCCTTCAGGCGCCAACCCATGTTGTCGCCGTAGGCATGCCTTACCTCGTCCTGGTCCCCCGCCACACGTTCATTCTTACTTGGCGAGGCGGTCCGGACGAACTCAGACGCGCGCAACGGCCAGCAAATAGCCCAACGATGGTTGTATCGCCAACGGTGACAAGATCTGGTCGAGATACTGCCGCGCCTCATCTCCGTACGCCGCAACGAGAGCGTCGTAGTGCCGCCGGGCGCCGTCCTGCATGCGCGGCACGGTCTTGCGCGCCTCAGTGCTCAGGTCCAGCAGCTCAGCGACGCGCAAACCGGCCGCCGCCAACAACTTCGGGTAGCCACCGAACGTCGGCAACTCCTCGATGTCGTAGGTGGTCAGGATCGGTTCCAGCTCGTCCAGCAGACTCTGCGACACCGGCCTGCGCTGCACGAAGTCCGACACCACCACGACACCAGAAGGTTTGACCACCCGCGCCAGCTCCCGCAGGACGCTGACCCTGTCCCCCAAGTGCGGCAACGTTTCCACGGCCCACGCCGCGTCGAACGTGTCGTCGGCGAACGGCAGCGAGTGCGGATCCCCGTGCACGAACCGGACCTGGTCGTCGACGAACAGGGCCTCGGCGCGGGTGTTGGCCCGTTCGACGTGTTCGACGCAGGGGGACACCGAGACGATGTCCGCGTGCGAGGCCTCGGCCAGCCGGAACGCGGACGTGCCGACGCGGCGGCCCAGGTCGAGCACGCGCCAGCCGTGGCGGGCGCCGAGCTTGTCGATGTGCAGGGCCGTCATGCGTTCGGCGGCGACGCGGTTGGGGGATTCGTCCTCATCGGACGTCCAGAGCCCGAAGTGCAGGTTGTGGTCCCAGATCGTGCGCATGACCTCGTGGTAGACGTCGGCCATCAGAAGAAGTCCGCCAGCCTGGGGACGCCGGACGCGCCGACGAGCTGGTCCAGCACCGCCGCGTCCGCCGGGTCGCCCTCCAGCAAACCCGCGCGCCGCAAGGCATGCGTGTTCTGCGCGCCGGAGAACCACGGACCCAGCGCCCGTGCGTGCATCCGCACGGCACCGGTACCGCCGGGCTCGACGCGCACGGCACCGTCCTCGGCGACGATCCGCTGCAGGCCCGCGTGCCACGGCGCGTGGTCGTCGATGATCTCCACGTCCACGGCGGCGTTCGCCAGGCTCGGCCAGCCTCTCGCGGCCACCGCGGCGGGCAGGTCGACGACGCGCAACATCCAGGTGGAGGTCCACACCGAGTAGCGCAACGGGGTCGCGCCGAGGAAGTTCAACGTCGCCGGGTCGGTGATCCGCAGGTCGATCGCTTCGAGCGTGCCGGCCCAGGACGCCAGCGAGGCGAGGAGGTTCAGCTGGGCCTCGACGTCGACGCCGATGAGGTCGTGGACCTTGAGCCGGCCCATGTCCCCGCCGGGCTCGCGTTGCGCCGTCAGGTACCCGCGCAGGCCGTTCGGGCCGGGCAGCACGCTCACCAGGTCCATCTCGAGCACCTTGTCGAGGTTGATCCGCGGCGGGCGGCGGTCTGCCATGCCGTCGATCGTCCGTGCCACCTCGAGGTAGCAGTCGTGCAGCGCGGTGAGATCGCTCCCATCCGCCGGGCGCGAAGGTATCGGCTCGGTAGGCCGCTGGGCCGAGAGCAACCTGTCCATCGGCAGCTCGATCCATTCGAGCAGGCCGGCGCGTTCCCATCCCCGTCCCCGGTACAGGGCGGGGACGGTCGCGTAGAGGACCGACAGGGGCTGACCGTGTTCCCGCATGATGGACAGGGAAGCGTCGAGCAGCGCGCCGGCGACGCCACGGCCCCGCGTGGCTCCATCGACGGCGACGCCGCCGATCCCACCCATCGGGATCGCGGCGCCGCCGTAGAACTGCGCGTACTCACCGATGCCGAGCACACCGGCGACCCGTCCGCCGAGCTCCGCGACCAGTCCGCGCGAACCCGGCTTCACCAACCGTTCCGGTCGCTCGGTCGAGTTGAACGCGAGCTTGCGGAGCCGGAACACCGCGTCGAGGTCGTCCTCGGTGTACTCCCTGATGTGCACGGACAACTATTTACCAGGAAAAGAAGCCCTGACCTGTCTTCTTTCCCAGCTCATTGCGTTCGACCTTGTCCCGCAACAGCTGCGGGGGATCGAACCGGGAACCCAGTTGCGACGCGAGGTGCTCGGCGATCGCCAGCCGGACGTCGAGTCCGACCAGGTCGGTGAGCTCCAGCGGGCCCATCGGCCAGCGGTAACCGAGTTTCATCCCGGTGTCGATGTCCGCGGCGGAGGCGACGCCTTCTTCGAGCATGCGAATCGCTTCCATGCCAACGGCGACGCCCAGTCGAGACGTCGCGAAACCAGGGGAATCGCGTACTTCGATGACGGTTTTTCCCATTTGTTCGGCCCAGGTTCGCGCCTTGGCCACGTTCGCGGGGTCGACACCCTCGTGGTGCACGAGCTCGACGAGCTGCTGCACCGGGACGGGGTTGAAGAAGTGCATGCCGAGAACGCGTTCGCCAGGCAGTCCGGCGGCGATCTCCGCGATCGACAGCGACGACGTGTTGGACGCCAGGATCGCCAGCGGGCACCGTTCGGCCGCGAAACCGAGCACCTTCTGCTTCAGCGGCACGTTCTCCGGCACGGCCTCGACGACCAGCTCCGCGTCCGCGGGCAGCTCACCGGTGTTCAGGTTCGCGAACGCCGCCTCCGCGTCGGCGAGCTTGCCCTTCTCCTGCGCCTTGTCGAGCGAACGCCTGACGGCGAGCCTGCCCTGTTCGACGCGCTCGGCATCGGCTTCCGACAGCGTGACCTCGTGACCGTGCGCGAGCAGGACGTGGACGATGCCCGCGCCCATCGTGCCGCCGCCGATGACGACAGCCTTCACGACACGACCTCGGCGCTGAACATCGCGACCAGCTCCATCCCACCGATCTCGGCGAGGTTCGCGCCGGACGTGGCCCACTCCGGCGTCTGGATGGCCGCCTTGAACGACTCCTCGGAGTCGAAGTACATCTCCGCGATCAGGTGGAGCTCGGTCTCACCCAGGAAACCACCCAGGAACACGCGCTGGACCTTGGCGACCTCGGCGCGCACGACTCCCGGCACCGAGTTGACGATCGGCAGGTGCGTTTCGAAGTACTTCTCGTCGAAGCCCTCGGGGTCCGCGGGCTTCTTGTACAGCGCGATGTACTTGATCATGTGACACCGTCCTCCTCGACTCGCCGAGCACTGTAACGCCCGGAGCACTCGCCGGGCTGAGGCACGATGGTGAGGTGCGGATCATCCTGCTGCGCCACGGACAGAGCCTCGGCAACGTCGACGAGCTCGCCTACTGCCGCATCCCCGACCACGCCCTCCCGCTCACCGCCACCGGCGAGGACCAGGCGCGCGCCGCCGGTCCGACGATCAAGGGCCTGGTCGGCGAAGGCCCGGTCGCGGCCTACGTCTCGCCATACAAGCGCACGCGCCGGACGTTCGACCTGCTCGGCATCGAGGCGGAACGGATCGTCACCGAACCGCGGGTGCGCGAGCAGGACTGGGGCAACCTCCAGGACCCGGTGCAGCAGGAAGTGCTCAAGCACCAGCGGCACGCGTTCGGGCACTTCTTCTTCCGGCTGCCCAACGGCGAGTCCGGCGCGGACGTGGACGACCGGGTGGCAGCGTTCCTCGACGGGCTGGAAGTCCGCCTGCACAAGGACGAGACACATCCCAAGACGGTGCTGGTCGTGTCGCACGGGCTGACGATCAGGTTGCTGTGCCGCAGGTTGTTCGGGTGGAGCATCGACCTGTTCGAGTCGCTGTCCAACGTGGACACCTGCGAGAACCGCGTGCTCGACCACGACGGCTCCGGGTGGAGGCTGGACCGCCCCTTCGACCAGTGGCGCGACTCACCGGACGGAACGGTCCAGCACCCCGTCTAGATGAGCCCGCGCTTGTAGGCCGCGACGAGTCGACGGGGAACGAGCAGCTCCTTGCCGTCCAACGTCCTGACGCGCACGAGGTCGGGCGCCGTGGCCTTCCACTGCGAGCGCCGGTGACGCGTGTTGGAGCGGGACGTCTTGCGCTTGGGAACGGCCATCAGCGCTCTCGCTTTCCATAGCGGCGGTTGAACTTCTCGACCCGGCCGGCGGTGTCCACGAGCCGTTGAGTGCCCGTCCAGAACGGGTGCGAGTCGGCGGTGATGTCGACGACCAGCAGCGGGTAGGAGTTGCCGTCCTCCCACTCGACGGTCCGGCTCGAGGTGGCCGTCGAGCGGGTCAGGAACGTCTTGCCGGTGGACGCGTCCTGGAAGACGACCGGGTGGTAGTCGGGGTGGATACCGGGTTTCATATCGCCAGCTTTCGGATCGAGTCCACGAAGGACAGTTCGTCGTCGGTGAGCAATGCCTCGCCGAACGCTTTGGTGATGTCGTCCGGTTCGCCCAGGGTGATCGCCACGATCTGGGTGGTCCTGTCCCCGCGCGGCCCGCCTTCGCCGACGTGCATCCCGCAGCCCGCGGATTCCAGGTGCAGTGCGACGTCCGGCTCGTCCGCGACCCACAGCCGGCCGCGCGAGCGCACGACCGTTCCGTCGAGCAACGAGTCGAGCGCCGCGTTCAGGCGTGCCGGGTGGAACGGCCGGTCAGCCGTGAAAACCGCTGTCGAGACACCGCATTCGGGCGTGAGCGGCACCAGTCGCGGCCGCGTGCTCTTGCGCACCACGATCGCGTCCGGCGTGCAGCGGTGTGCGCCGGGAGCCAGCCGGTCGAGCACGGCGAGCGTGCGTTCGTCCGCATCTCCCTGCAGCACCAGCACATCCGCGGCCTCGGCCTGGGCGACGACGACCTGCGCCACCGTGCGTTGATCACTGACCATCGAGGCGTCGCCCAGGGCGTCGTCCAGCCAGGTCGCCGCGTCGAGGACGGTGATCACGCACTCGACGTCGATCCCCAGGTTGCGGCGCACCGCGTCCGGTTCCAGCAGCGGGTCCAGGTGCAGCACGACCGTGTGTCCGGCGAACGTCCCGAGCAGCCCGCGCAGGTCCTCTCGCACGGTGCAGGACACGCAGCCGTGCAGCAGTTCGACGTCGGTCGCGATGCCGTCGACCCACCGCCGTACGCACGTTTCCGCAGCTACGTGCCGCACGAGCACCGAACCGGGCCGGTCTCGCCACACCCGCACAGCGACGTCGTGGTCGACCAGCCCCGCCACCATAACGACAACGGTTTCCATGTTGAGGTACCGTAGTTGAAAACGAATGTCGTTTCAATCTGTTCAACCCCTAGGAGGTGCCTGGTGGGCATGCACTGCCAGCTGACCGGCCGCGAACCGGGCTTCGGCAACCGCGTCTCGCACTCGCAGCGCAAGACGCGGCGCAGGTGGAACCCGAACGTCCAGAGCAAGCGGTACTGGGTGCCGTCGCTGAACCGGAACGTCACGCTGACGCTGTCGGCCAAGGGCATCAAGACCGTCGACAAGCTCGGCATCGAGGCCGTCGTGGCCCGGCTGCGCGCCCAGGGGGTGAAGGTCTGATGGCCAAGAGCACCGACATCCGGCCGATCATCAAGATGAGGTCGACCGCCGGCACCGGCTACACGTACGTGACCAGGAAGAACCGCCGCAACGACCCGAACCGGCTGGTGCTGCGCAAGTACGACCCGGTGGCGCGCAAGCACGTCGAGTTCAAAGAGGAGCGCTGACGTGGCGAAGAAGTCGAAGATCGCCGCGGACCTGCGGCGGCGGGAGGTCGTTGCGCGGTACGCGGAACGACGTGCGCAACTCAAGGAAATGCTGCGGCATCCGGAGACCCGCGAAGAAGCGTTGCGGGGCCTGCAGAAGCTGCCGCGCGACGCGTCCCCGACCCGGTTGCGGAACCGGGACGTCGTGGACGGACGACCGCGCGCTTACAACCGGGCGTTCGGGTTGTCGCGCATCCGGCTGCGGGAGATGGCCCACCGCGGCGAGCTTCCCGGCGTGTCGAAGGCGAGCTGGTGATGCGCGAGAAGAGGCCGCTCAAGCGCAGGGTGAACCTCCTCGCGAGGGAGGGCGTGACGGCCGTCGACTGGAAGGACGTCACGCTGCTGCGCAAGTTCATCTCGGACCGGGGCAAGATCCGGTCCCGCCGGGTGACCGGCCTGACGCCGCAACAGCAGCGTCAGGTCGCCACGGCTGTCAAAAACGCACGGGAGATGGCCTTGTTGCCGTACCCGTCACAAGGGCGATGACGCGGATCGCCGTGCTGGCCACGAACGCCAGCACGGCGAGCTGCACCAGCAACGCGAGCACCCAGGTCGTGTGTTCGTCGACCGTCAGATCGCCACGAACACCGACCAGGAAGGTCGCGTAGAGGCCCCAGCACTGCAGTGCGGCAAGCCCGGCGCCGAAGATGGTCGTGCGCAGGGAGATGATCACGACGACCGCCGCCAGCAGGACGAGAGCAACCATCGGCCAGGCACCGGTGAACGTGGTCACGCCGACTCCGCCGCCGAATCCGAGCGCGGAGCCGTAACCACCTTTCATTCTTCGCATCCGATCGGTCTATCGCCTCAGGTGAGATCAGCGCCACCTCTCCAGCGTGAAGTTGGTGCTTTCGAGTGAGGCACGATCGCACGAATGAACCTGTACGAAGTAGTGCATCGGCGCAGGGACACACGCGCCGAGTTCACCGGTGAGGAAATCCCGGCCGACGTCCTGCGGAGGGTCCTGACCGCGGCACACGCGGCACCGAGCGTCGGTCTTTCCCAGCCGTGGGACTTCGTGCTGGTGCGTGATGAATCGATTCGGCGCTCGTTCCGGGATCACGTCCAGGCCGAGCGCAGCGTTTTCTCGGCGGGGCTCGACGGGGAACGCGCGGAGGTCTTCTCCCGCATCAAGGTCGAGGGCGTCATGGAGTCGTCGCTCGGCATCGTCGTCACGTACGACCCGGACCGGGGCTCGCCCGCGGTGCTCGGCAGGCACGCGATCGCGGACGCCGGCCTGTACTCCGTGTGCCTCGCCATCCAGAACCTGTGGCTGGCGGCGACGGAGGAGGGCCTCGGTGTCGGGTGGGTGAGCTTCTACCGAGAAGATGTGCTGCGCCGGCTGCTGGACATCCCCACGAGGGTCCGTCCGGTGGCGTGGCTGTGCGTCGGACCGGTGCGATCCCTGCCCGACACGCCTGATCTGGAACGGCACGGCTGGCGCAACCGGCTTCCCCTGGAGGACGTGCTGCACTACGACTCGTACGGTCGGCGGAACTGATGCGAACCGTCTCTGTCATCACCCCCGTTCATTCAGCTCATATGCGTTTCCTTCCGGAGGCGTATGAGTCTCTGCGCGCGCAAGAGCTGCCACGGGGGTGGCGCTGGGAGTGGTTGATCCAGCACGACGGCGAGACAGAGGCGGAACCGTCCTTCGACGACCCGCGCGTCACGTTCTCGACGTCTCCCGCTGCAGGTGCGGCGTGCGCGCGGAACGTGGCCCTCGCCCGCTCCTCCGGCGAGTTCGTGCGGAACCTGGACGCCGACGATCTGCTGATGGAAGGCGCGTTGCGGCGGGACGTCGACGTTCTGGTGGAGCACGCGCACGTCGGCTGGGTGACGTCTGCCGCGCAGGATCTCCTGCCGGACGGGGAGGTCGTGTCCTGGGCGTCCGACGATCCCGGCGAGGGGGTGTTGCAACCTGGCTGGATGCTCGACGTTTTCATCAGCAACGAATGGCGGCTGCCGGTCGTGCCGGGCACGATGTGCGTCCGGCGGGACCTGCTGCTGGCGCTGGGTGGGTGGATGGCGTTGCCCCGATCAGAGGACACCGGACTGCTGATGGCGCTGCAGACGGTCTCCGCCGGGTACTTCATCGCGACGCCGAGCATGCTCTACCGGAAGCACGGGGTGCAGGTGACGGCGGGAAACGTGCACAACGACCCCGTTGACAAGAAGCTGCGCTACGGAATGATCGTCGATCGAGCCCAGGCACTGCGCCACATGTGCACGCAACCGGCCCGGTAGCCTTGGCTAGCCGCTCGGCGAGTCGGAACGGAGTCGATGAACGAGTGGAGCAGCGCGATCCGCTGGTAGCGGGCCAGATTCCGCGGCTGGACCGAGAGGTCCGCGCGTTGCTCAACGCTGGCCGCTTGCCGGAGGCGAACAGTCTTTTCGACGAGGTGGTCACCAAGGTGTCCCCCGGCGCCGACCGCTGGGTTCGATCAGCGGTGCTGGTCAACCGGGCTGTGATGGCATGGCGCCTCGGCCGTATTCCGCTCGCCCTGGAATTGGCGGCGGAAGGGTGGACGGACCTCGACGCCGACCGCTCGGACAGCCCTGCCGTGGCCCAGACGATGGGCTCGCTCGGCTATCTGATGGAAGGCATCGGCAACCGTCGTGCTGCGCTGGACATGCTGCGGCTGTCGGTTCAGGTCGCGCGCCGTGCGGGCAACACCGACACGTTGGCCCACTGCCTGCAGCGCCTCGGCGGTTCGTTGAACTTCCGCGCCTGCTCCGGACCTCCCGCGGCCGCGCCGGCGATCTTCGAGGAAGCGCTGGCGTACCTCGACGAGGGTCTCTCGCTGGCCAAGGACGAGGTCATGCGCCGGGCGCTGATGGGCGCCCTGGGCCGTTCGCTCGCCGGTGTCGGCCAGTTGGAGAAGGCCGAGGAGACCGGTCAGGAGACGTTGCGGCTGGCGTTGGACGCCACCGACATGTGGGGCATCTCGGTCGGGAACTGGGTGCTCGCCGTGGTGCGCCGCGAGCAGGACGACCTCGACGAGGCACGCACGTTCGCGTCCCGTGCAGTGACACACGCCGAACGCATCAACGACATCTCGCTGCTGCTGCGGTTCTCCACGGAGCTGGCGGACATCTGCCACGCACTGGGTGACGCGGTGGGCGAGGCCGAGGCGTTGCGCAGGTCGATGACGGCGTCGCGCACGGCGCGGGAAACGTTGCAGGAAGGCCTTGGCCAGGCGTTGGAACAGCGCCGGGTGGCCGTGCAGGCACAACGACTCGCGGTGGCGGCACAGGAAGCAGCGGCACGCGACCCGTTGACGGGCCTGGCGAACCGGCTCGGGCTGGAACGCGCGGCCGCGGCGTTGCTGGAGTCGACGGCGGCGCGCGGCCGGGTGCCGTGGCTGGTGCTGGTCGACGTCGACTGGTTCAAGAACGTCAACGACGACGCCGGGCACGCGACCGGCGATGCGGCGTTGCGCGAGATCGCGGCGTTGCTGCGGCGCGAATGCCGGTCGGACGATCTGGTGGCGCGCTGGGCCGGTGACGAGTTCGTGGTGCTGCTCGGGGACACCGGACCGAACATGGACGTCGGCCCGAACGTGGCCGAGCGGATCCGCGCGGCCGTCGACGGCCACGACTGGACGATGGTGCTCGGCGCGGTCCGCCGGCCCACCGTCAGCATCGGCGTCGCGGCGGGACCGGCCAAGCTGGACCAGCTGTTCGCGGCCGCGGACATGGCGTTGTACCGCGCCAAGCGGCACGGCCGGAACAGGGTCGAGGTCGAACCGTCGGTCGACGAGGTCCCCGAGATCGTCTCGGGGAACTGAGGTTCTCCAGGTTTTACGGGCTTTCGGGCCTCAGGCGATCAGGCCGCCGCGATAGGCCACCAGCGCGGCCTGCACGCGGTTGACCGCGCCGATCTTGCCGAGCACGGACGAGACGTAGCCCTTCACCGTCGCCTCCGACAGGTGCAGGGTGCCGCCGATCTCCGCGTTGGACATGCCCTGGCCGATCAGCACGAGCACCTCGCGCTCACGTTCGGACAGGCTCTGGAGCAGCCGGCGCGCCGGCTCGGCCATGCGCTCGCCGTCCGCGACGGCCGCAAGAACCCGTGCCGCCACGCCGGGGTCGAGAACAGCACCCCCGCGCGCAAGGTCACGCACGGCTTTGACGAGCTGTTCCGGTTCGGTGTCCTTGAGAAGGAAGCCCGACGCACCCAGGCGCAGAGCTTCGGAAACATATTCGTCGACGTCGAACGTGGTCAGAATGCAGACCCGCGGTGCGTCCGGCATGGAACGCAATCTCCGCAGTGCCACGAGACCGTCCGACGTGCGCATCCGGATGTCGAGCAGGACCACGTGAGGACGGTGCTGGCGGGCCAGGTCGGCCACCAGGTGTCCGTCATCGCATTCCGCGACGACTTCGATGTCCCCGACGCTGCTCAGGATCATGCGAAGGCCTGAACGGACGAGGTCCTCGTCGTCGGCCAGCAGAACCTTGATCACGACGCCTCCCGCATTGGCGTTCCGTGCTCCCTCATGTTCGTGATCTTCGCGTACGCACGCCGAAGGTCACGTTAATTCTCAGTTATCTCATCATGTGGTAACGGTTTTTCGAGAACGGGAGCCGCGTTCACAGTTACCGGAATTGCGCGATGACTTCGCTGCGTAGGCATGCCACCAGGACCTGAGCGGTGTCATCAGAACGCTGAGTAACCAAACACGAAAATCCCACTCAGTGGAATGTCGTACCAGAAACACGGATACAACCCCGGAAATCGGTCAAGACGGTTCGGGATCGATACAGCAGACCGTGACCAACCCGTAAACGCGAAGGTCTTTCGCAATAGCCCTACCGGAAAGTAACGTGCGTCACAGCAACCCTGCCCTGCACGGAGAGGAGCTTCGCGCCATGCGGAGAGCCAATCCGGTGACGTCCCTGCTGGCCATCGCCGCCGTCACCGCCTCCCTCGTTCTCGTCCCGTCCGCCGAAGCCGAGGAGCCGCGCGCCGCCGCGTTCGCCGCCGACGACTACTGCCTCGGGCAGTGCGGCGACATCGTGCCGCCCGGCAACAACGGCAACGCGACGCTCGCCGAGATCCTGACCCACAAGGCGTTCGGCACCAGGCCCGCGCACTCCGCCGACCAGCTGGGCAAGTACGACGCCCTGGTCAACGGCTACAGCGGCCTGACGAACGACCAGCTCACGAACTTCTTCAACGACGCGTCGTTCGGGGTGCCGTCCGACCAGGTCGAGAGCACGATCAAGCCGCGCGCGGACGTGACGATCGTGCGCGACAAGAAGATCGGCATGCCGCACATCACCGGCACCACGCGGTCCGGCACGATGTTCGGCGCCGGTTTCGCGGCCGGTCAGGACCGGTTGTGGTTGATGGACCTGTTCCGCCACCTCGGCCGCGGTCAGCTCTCCGGGTTCGCCGGCGGCTCGCCCTCGAACCGGGTGCTGGAGCAGAGCTTCTACAACCAGATCCCGTACACCGAGGCGGACCTGCAGAAGCAGATCGACACCGCGGCGGCGAACGGCGGTGAGCGCGGGCGGCAGGCGGTGGCCGACGTCAACGACTACATCAGCGGGATCAACGCCTACATCACGCAGTCCGTCGGCGCGCGCAACTTCCCCGGCGAGTACGTGCTGACCGGGCACGCGGACTCGATCACGAACTGGAACGACATCCAGCCGTTCAAGTCGACCGACATGGTGGCGATCGCCTCCGTCGTCGGCGGTCTGTTCGGCGCGGGTGGTGGCGGTGAGGTGCAGTCCGCGCTGGTGAAGCTGGCCGCGCAGAACAAGTACGGCGCGACCGCCGGCGAGCAGGTGTGGAAGGCGTTCCGGGCGCAGAACGACCCCGAAGCCGTCCTGACTCTCCACAACGGACAGTCGTTCCCCTACGCGGCTTCTCCCGCTTCGCCCCAAGGTGTGGCTCTGCCGGATGCCGGCAGCATCACGCCCGAGCGGATGAACTACGACGAGGTGGGCGGCACGGGAGCCGCTGTCTCCGTGCCGGCTCCGGCTGACGTTGCCAAGGCTCGCGGGATCTTCGCCGATGGCGTCCTGCCTGCCGATCTCCTGAACAAGAAGCACGGCATGTCCAACGCGCTGGCGGTGTCCGGTGCGCACACGGACAGCGGGAACCCGATCGCCGTGTGGGGTCCGCAGACCGGTTACTTCGCACCGCAGTTGCTGATGCTGCAGGAACTGAACGGGCCTGGCGTCCGTTCGCGCGGCGTCTCGTTCGCCGGTGTCTCGATGTACGTGCAGCTCGGCCGCGGCGTCGACTACTCGTGGAGCGCGACCTCCTCTGGCCAGGACATCGTCGACACCTACGCCGTCGAGCTGTGCAACCCGGACGGTTCCGCTCCCACGAAGGCTTCTTCGTCCTACCTGTTCCACGGCCAGTGCCTGCCGATGGAACGCTTGGAGCGCAAGAACGCCTGGAAGCCGACGGTCGCCGACGGCACACCCGCCGGCTCCTACACGTTGGTGATGTGGCGAACCAAGTACGGCTTGGTGACGAGCCGCGCGACCGTTGGCGGCAAGGTCGTGGCGTACACGACGTTGCGTTCGACGTACATGCACGAGGTCGACTCCATCATCGGGTTCCAGGAGCTCAACGACCCGGGGGCCATCCGTTCGGCGACCGACTTCCAGCGCGCGGCCGGGAAGATCGGGTACGCGTTCAACTGGTTCTACGCGGACTCCCGTGACACGGCGTACTACAACTCGGGCCTGAACCCGGTGCGGCGGTCCACTGTGGATCCGAACCTGCCGACGTGGGGCCGGGCCGAGTACGAGTGGGTCGGCTGGGACGGCAACGAGAACGTCGCCTCCTACATGCCGTTCGCCGGGCACCCGAACTCGATCAACCAGGACTACTACATCTCCTGGAACAACAAGCAGGCGCGCGACTTCACGTTCGGCGGCTTCGGCCACAGCGCCGTGCACCGCGGTGACCTGCTCGACGGCCGAGTCCGGGCGCTGGTTTCGTCCGGTCAGAAGGTCACGCGCGCTGCGTTGACGAAGGCGATGGCCGAGGCCGCGGTGGCCGACCTGCGCGCCGAGCAGGTGCTGCCCGAACTGCTGCGCGTCGTCGAGTCTTCGGCGATCGACCCGGCCCTGGCCCCGGTCGTGCAGAAGCTGAAGGACTGGCAGCGTTCCGGTTCGTTGCGCAAGGAGACCGCGAAGGGCAGCAAGACCTACGCCCACGCCGAGGCCATTCGAGTTCTGGATGCCTGGTGGCCGCTGCTGGTGCAGGCCCAGTTCCAGTCCTCGCTGGGAACCGAGCTGTACAACGCCATCGTCGGAGCCGTCCAGGTCGACGAGGCCCCGTCCGACGCCCACGGCGCCGCACCGCACAAGGGCTCCTCGTTCCAGTACGGCTGGTGGGGCTACGTGGACAAGGACCTGCGCAAGGTCCTCGGCGACCCCGTCCAGGGCGCCTTCCCGCAGACCTACTGCGGCGGCGGCACGTTGGCAGGCTGCCGAACCGCCATGGTCGACTCCCTGACCGCGGCCGTCGCGAAGCCCGCCAACCAGGTCTACCCCGGTGACGCGGACTGCGCGGCAGGCGACCAGTGGTGCGCGGACACGATCATCCACCGGGCCATGGGCGGCGTCACCCAGGACAAGATCCACTGGCAGAACCGCCCGACCTACCAGCAGGTCGTGCAGTTCCCGGCCCGGCGCAGCCAGAACATCACCAACCTGGCAGCTGCTGGAACCGCTTCCGCGTCGTCCCACGAAACGGGCTGGAACAACCTCCCGCCGGCGAACGTGCTGGACGGCAACCCGTTGTCCCGCTGGGCCAGCGACTGGAGCGACAACCAATGGATCCAGGTGGACCTTGGCTCAGTGCAACGGATCGGTCGCGCTGTGTTGCGGTGGGAATCGGCCTTCGGCAAGGGCTACCGCATCGAGGTTTCCAATGACGGCGCGAACTGGCGGAACGTTTTCTCCACAAGTGGTGGCGATGGCGGCGATGATGTCGTAGCGTTCACGCCACAGGACGCGAGATACCTCCGAATGACGGGTACCCAACGGGCCGGTCAGTACGGATACTCCCTGTACGAGCTTGAGGTCTACGTTTCGTAGGCCTTCGAGATGAGGACGCCGATCCACCCCCAGGGGTCGGCGTCCTCTACTTTTTCAGGCCCTGAACAGGTAGTTCCGCGTCTCGTCACCGATGTTGTGCGTCGGCACCCACTCGTCCTTGTGCCAGGTGCTCATCCGATACCCGCGCTCGGCGAGGAAGTCCGCGACGTCCTTCGCGTGGTACCCGAACCGTTCGACGTGCCGTTCCTCGATCTCGAGCAGGAACGCCGGCTTGAGCCGCTCGATGGTCTCTTTCGCACCTTCAAGCACCCGCAGCTCGGCCCCCTCGACATCCGCCTTGACGAAGTCGAGCTTGCCGATCCCGTGCTCCTCGACGAAGTGGTCGAGCGTGTCCGCCTTGACCAGCACGTCCAGGTGCTGGTCGAACTCCTCGTTGGACCCCAGCCCCTTGGCCCCCACCGTGAGGAACGACCGCCCGGTCACGGGGCTCCCGTGCCGCACCGGCACGCTCATGACCTCACGCCCCTGGCTGTTCCCCAACGCCACCGAGTGCCGCTGGATGTTGCGCCCCTCCCTCGGCCGCAACGCATACGACAACGCGGGATGCGCGAACACCAACGGCTCCACGCTGTGCACAGTCCCTAGTGGACCAACCAGTCTGGACAACGTGACCGTGTACAACCCCAAAGCCGCACCGACGTCGACGCAGACGTCCCCAGGCTTGATGATCTTACGGAGCCCAAGGAGCTCCGCCTCGGCATAAGGCGTGAGCCGGGCCAGCGCCCGCAACCCGGCAACCACCGCGGCACTGCGAAGTTCGGTCAACACCCGAACCAGCCTAGACGTGCCCGTTCGTGTGCTGTTCGCCCGCAGGCAACCCAACCTGATCAGCGAACTCAGCCGCCACCCGCGACCCCCCGTACACGCTCAACGCCTTGGCCAGATGCTGCCGCAAGTCCTTCCGATGCTGATCCTCGAGCTCAGGCAGGGCCCGCTCAACACTGCTGACCAGCGACTCGGCCCAATGCCGCGTCGGCTCGAGCTGCGCGATCTTCACCAGCTCAGCCAGATGCCCGGCCAGCTTCACCGCCTCCTCGACCTGATACCCGTTGCGCTGCAACCACCAGATCGTGGCCGTACCGACGTCCGTCAGCACCTCGTCCCGCAGGTACCGAATCTCGGCCCGCTCAACATCCCGCTCGGCCAACTTGAACGTGGAGTTCCTGAGGAGCTCGATGTGCTTGCGAGCCATCTCGAGATCGCCCTCATCGGTGCTGATCTTCACCTGCTCAGCCCGAGCCCACACATGCGTCCCAGGCACCTGCCGCTCAGTGGCGAGCTCATCCCCCAACTGCACCTGCAACGCCGCGTGATGAACCAACATCGCCTTGCCGCTGATCTCCTTCGCCCGCTGCAAAACATGGTGCACAGCAGCATTCTTGGGCGAGTTGTGCCTGAGCCCCGTAGCCAGATCAAGCCGCCACACAACCGTGAACTTGACCTGAAAATCCAACCCGTACACCGCACTGGGCAACGGCGTCTCGAACTCGTGCTGATGACTGCTCACCGGCGGCACGAACGTGATGTCGTCCGCACGCCTAGGCACCCGCCGCCGCCACCAAGCCTTGAGGGCGCCAAGCGGTCCAGGACGGAAGTCGGGCCAGGGTCTGCTCACACGCCCTGCGTACCTGACGTTTGTGCCCGGCAGAAGGTGGCCTGCCTCACTTCCCTCCAACGGCCGCAGTCGTCCCCGCCGCCCCCTCACCGAGCGTGAGCACCACCCGGCTCCTTGCTAGCCGGGGGCACTGGTCAACTCGGTGGCGGCACCCCGGTAGACTGCTGTCGCCAGCCCTAGTAGCTCAGGGGATAGAGCATCGGTTTCCTAAACCGTGTGTCGCAGGTTCGAATCCTGCCTGGGGCACCACCTTTCGCCGGGTGAAATCAGGGCCTGACATGCTGAAACGCTGTCGGGCCCTGATCTTTTCGGTCAGTCACCGTCAGCGAGAATCTGCCCCTGTTTGCCGTCATCGTCCCGGACGTCTTTTCCCAGCTCGGCGAATGCCTTGAAGTCCTGCATGTGCTGTAGCGACTGCTTGCGGAAGGCACCGGGCATCAGGACCCCTACCAGCCGCATCAGGATGCCGCTGAACCGGTATTCGTTCTCGCTCACCCACAGCGTCGTGTCCGGACCGGCTTCGGTCAGCCGTTCGCGCGCGGCGCTCCACATGCCCTTGCCGACGATCTCGCGCTCGAAGTGAACGACGCTTCCTGCCGGGATCTCGTGCAGGTCTGCCGGTTCCCGGCGCGTGATGGTCTCGGTGGCCTCGAACTTCTGCTTGCCCGTCTGCATCACGACCCGAGACTTGGTGCCGACCTGGCCGTGCACGCCGCTCAGCGGCTCGTGCAGCACCAGACCCCGCAGCCACTTCGGCATGTGTGCCGGGTCGGCGAGCAGCTGGACCGTCCTGTCCCGCGGCAGGGCGATCTCGATCGAGACGGTGTACTTCATGGCGGTGCGCTCCAGAGTTCCCGAGTGGACGGCCGTCGCCAGCATCCTCGCCCAGTCAACAGTGGAAGCAGAAGTTGGTCGGCGATACCCGTGCTGCGGCAATGGTGTGGGTAGCTGACCGCAGCACCGACAAGATCGTCAGCTACGCGGTGCGTCCGGTTGGCTACACGGCGCAATGCCTTTCAGGGCAACGAGTAGGGCCGAAAGGCCTGTTGTCGTAACGGCTGATCGGCGTAGCGTCGGCTGGTCTTTGCGTCGACCACGCACGTGCCGGAGGAACGCAATGAAGCGGTCCGCGATAGCCCTGTCCGCATTGGTGCTCGTCCTCGGCGGTGTGGTGGTGTCGCCCGCCGCTGCCGTTCCGAGCGACGATCCGATGGACGTTTACGTCGCCCAGGTGACTGGAGAGCAGGCTGGTGAACTCTCCAGACAAGGCTTCGACATCACTGGCGGCCGAGCTGTCGGTGACGAGGTCGAAGTGGAGCTGGTGCTCGCGGCCAGCCAGCAGAAGGAGCTCGCGAAGCGTGGGGTCGACGCGAAGCTCAAGAAGAACAAGGACGGCAAGAGCGCGCGGCAGCTCGCGGCTGAGCAGGCTGTTGACGGGTTCAGCGTCTGGCGGTCCTTCGACGAGGTCGGTGGGATTCGCGACCAGCTTTACGCGTTGGCGCGGGAGAATCGCAACCTCGTGAAGCTCGAGGTGCTCGGGAAGACCGGGCAGGGGCGTGAGCTCATCGCGGTCAAGGTGACGCAGGGAGCCAGCGGTCAGGTGGACGGGAGCAGGCCCGCGGTTCTCTACTCGTCCACGCAGCACGCTCGGGAGTGGATCAGCACCGAGGTGAACCGGCGGTTGTTGCACCACTTCGTGAACAGGTTCAAGGCCGGCGACCAGCAGATCAAGGATCTGCTCAAGAGCACGGAGCTGTGGTTCGTGCTCGTCGCCAACCCGGACGGCTACGAGTACTCGTTCGACGCGGAGCGCTTGTGGCGCAAGAACCTGCGCGACAACGACGGCAACGGCGTGATCAGCGTTGGCGATGGCGTGGACCCCAACCGCAACTTCGACGAGCACTTCAACTACGACAACGAAGGTTCGTCGAGTACAGCGGCGAGTGACACCTATCGCGGGCCGTCGAAGGCTTCCGAGCCGGAGACCAAGGCGATGCAGGGGTTGCTGGACCGGATCAAGCCTAAGTTCCAGTCCAACTGGCACTCCGCCGGTGAGTGGATCCTCTACCCGCAGGGGTGGCAGACCGGATCCCCCGAGGCCGACAACCCGATCTACGTCGCGCTGGCCGGCACTGACGCCAAGCCCGCGATCGCCGGGTTCGATCCCGGCATCAGCTCCGACGAGCTGTACGTGACGAACGGGGAGACCACCGACTACGCCGACGCTCGCAACGGGACCGTGTCGTTCACGCCCGAGCTCAGCGAAGGGTGTGACGGCTGCGGGTTCGTCTTCCCCGACGACGAGGCGCTCGTCGAGGCGGAGTTCCAGAAGACGCTGCCGTTCTCGATGTCGCTCGCGCGGTCCGCGGTCGACCCGGCCAACCCGAAGTCCGCGGTCGGCATCGGTGTCCAGCCGTTCTACCTCGACCAGGCCGACGCCGACGTCGAGAACACGCCACTGTCCATGTTGGACTTCACGTTCGACGTGTCGTACGGCGATCCGCAGGAAGTCCGCGTGCTGGCCAAGAAGTCGCTCGGCGCCGTCACCGCGAAGTGGCAGATCGGCAACGGGCCGGTGCAGAGCGCTCCGACGAGCGAGTGGACCGGCGGCGAACGTTATGGCGCCGGCAACGCGAACTACTACCACGTCGTCCGCGGTGTGGTGAGCGGGACGAGCCCCGGTGACCAGGTCAAGGTGTGGTTCGAGGGTGGCGGCCAGACAAGTGGTTCGTTCACCTACCGCGCTGTTTCCGAGACCGGCGACGACGTGCTCGTCCTCGCCGCTGAGGACTACACCGGCGCCTCGCCCGCGATGCCTGGCGTGACGGCACCGAAGTACCTGTCCTACTACACGGACGCACTCACCGCGGCAGGCCTGAGCCACGACGTGTACGACGTCGATGCCAACGGCCGCAAGGCACCCGATGCGCTCGGCGTGCTCAGCCACTACCGGGCCGTCGTCTGGTACACCGGCGACGACGTCATCACCCGGGAACCTGGCTGGGGCCCCGGCAACGCGTCCAGCCTGGCGCAGACCGAGCTGTTCGAGGTCCGCGACTACCTCAACGAGGGCGGAAAGGTGCTCTACACCGGCAAGTACGCGGGGCACCAGTACGCGTCCGGGCACGGCACGCAGCTCTACGACCCGTTCGCGAACGCGCAGTGCAGCACGCTGGCCGACGCCGCGTTGCGGTGTCGTCCGCTCGCGGGGTCCGGCGACAACGTGAACGACGTCATCGAGTACTGGTTCGGTGCGTCGATCATCAACGAGGGCGCCGGTCACGACGAGAACGGCGACACCTTCGGCGTCAAGGGCGTCGCGGATCCTCACACCGGGCTGGCGTGGGGCCTGAACGGCCTCGACAGCGCACAGAACCAGGACCACACCGCGTCCTTCCTGACGACGAGTGGCCTGCTGCCGGTCGACCAGTATCCGCAGTTCGCCAGCAACGTCACCGCGGCGTGGGACCGTCCGGGCGGGCCGTTCGCGCCGCACTCCGGCGAGATGTACATGTACTCGCAGATCAGTGACGTGTCGTACAAGCGTCTGACACGCACGATCAGCGTCCCCGCGGGTGGTGCCCAACTGTCGTTCTGGACGTCCTACGACACCGAACCCGAGTGGGACCACCTGTTCGTCGAGGCCCGCACCGCGGGTGGCGACAACTGGACGACGCTGCCCGACATCAACGGGCACACGACGACCAGCACCGGGCAGAGCTGCCCGGCGGGCTGGCGGGATCTGCACCCGCAGCTCGACCACTACCAGACCCTCAACGCCGACGGCACCTGCTCGCCCACCGGCACGACCGGCGCCTGGAACGCGGCGTCGGCGGGCTCCGGCGGCTGGCAGCAGTGGAACGTCGATCTGACCGCCTACGCGGGCACCCAGGTCGAGGTGTCCATCGCCTACGCGAGCGACTGGTCCTCGCAGGGTCTCGGTGTGTTCGTCGACGACGTCGTCGTGACGACCGGCGAAGGCTCGACGTCGTTCGAGTCCGGTATGGACGGTTGGGCTGTCACGGGACCGCCTCCGGGCAGTGCACCGAACGGCAACAACTTCACCCGCACCACCGCCGCCGGTTTCCCGGAGGGCGCCGTGGTGAAGACCGCCGACACCCTGTACTTCGGGTTCGGCTTCGAGGGCATCAGCAACGTCGCGATCCGCAACGAGGTGATGGCCAGGTCCATGACCTATCTGCTCAGCTGACCCAGACCGGCCGCACCGCGCCTTGCAGCTCAAGGCGCGGTGCGGTGTCAGGCGCCTGACCGCACGTGTTTGATGTACGGCTCGTAAGCCGACAGGTCGCGGTGCGGCTCGTAGGTACTCAGGTAGTAGTAGTCGGCCACGATGTTGGCCTGCTGCTCGGTGTTGAAGTCAGCGAACGTCTTCCCGCGCAGGCCTTCCGCGCCGCCGTAGTCGTAGAGGCCCTTGACGAAGAAGCCGGCCATGGCGGTGGGCAGCAGGCTGAGGACGCTGCGGCCGTGCTGGTACTGGTAGGCATGGGTCAGTTCGTGGACCAGCCAGCGCTCGTAGCGCGCCTGGTGTTGCGGCTCGGTCAGGACTCCCTTGGGGAAGGTGACCAGCCTCGGCAACGTGCGGGCTACGCCGAAGCTGCCCAGCAGGCCGCCTTCTGCCAAGCGGAGGGCGCTGATGTCCAAGGCGTCGCCGAACACCTCGCGGGCGATCTCGGCTTCGCGTGACTCCAGGTTGCGGCGGAACACCATGGCAGCTCCCACCTGACGTCGGGTGACTCGATGGTAGGACAGCGCGAACGGGGGCACGCTCAGGCCGTTCGGGCGGCAAGCCTGGCGAGTACGGGGAAGCTCTGCCCGCCGACGTTCGTGCCCTCAGCAGTGACTTGGCGTGGCAGGAGATGGGGACGTTGTTCACGGTCTCGCCGCACCTTGGGAAGGCCGTCAGCAGTACCAGAACGCGCCGGAGTCCTATTTGGACAACGATAACACGAGTGGCACCCCGACCATGCGCTGCTACAAGAAGAACAGCTCGAGCTACACGGACACCAAGGTCACCTGGTCACGGGTGCGCTACCGGGGCTACGGCATCACGGCCGTCGACGTCACCCCGAAGGCGAACGGCGCACCGGCCAGGATGACGGTCCGCGCGCTGGACGAGGACGGCGTGTTGATCGACGAGATCACCGTTCGGCGGTCGTGACCCGGCGATAGCGGATCTCGTTCAACGTGGCCCCGCCGATGGTCTCCGTCTTCGAGAGGCCATCGGCGCGGAAGCCGAACCGTTCGTAGAAACGCCGGGCCCGCGGGTTCTCGTCGAACACCCAGACGATCACGTCCGGCGAGTCGCCGACAGCAGCGGAAGCCAGCGAGAAACCCAGACCGCTGTCCCACGCGGAGGGCAGCACGTAGATCGCATACAGCTGGAAATCGGCATCAGGCTCACGAGACGGGCCGGCCGCCGCGAACCCGACGACCACATCGTCGACGACACCCACCCACACTCCGCCGTGCGGGATGCTGCGTTCCCACATCGACGTGCGCTCTTCCACGGAGAGGTTGTCCAGCACCGAATCCGGGACCAGGCCCCGATACGCGGCCTGCCAGGTCCGCACGTGCACAGAGGCCACCGCGGCAGCGTCGGAAACAACTGCGAGCCTGACTGTCATGTCATCCCCCAATGGCATGATCGGACACATGCGGATCATCGTCGACGCGGACCCAGGCATCGATGATGCCCTCGCTTTGTACTACCTGCACGCGCAACAGGACACCGAAATAGTCGCTATCGGCACGGTGCACGGCAACGTGCCGGTCGAGCAGGCCACCGCCAACGCCCTGAGGCTCGTCGAACGCCTCAACCTGAAGACCCCTGTCGCCATGGGGGCCGCGAAACCGCTGGCACAGCCCCTCATGACCGCGGAGAACGTGCACGGCGAGGACGGCCTGGGCGGGTTCGCCGGCGACGTCCCCACGACGACCTGCACGGACGAGAGCGCTGCCGAGCAGATCGCCCGCCTGGCCAGGGCACACCCCGGAGAGCTGAACCTGCTGGCCATCGGCCCGCTCACCAACGTCGCACTGGCGGTGCAGATCGAGCCACGGCTGCCGCAGCTGCTCGGCAAGGTCGTGGTCATGGGCGGCGCGCTCAACGTGCCCGGCAACATCACCTCGTACGCCGAGGCCAACTTCTGGCACGACCCGGAGGCCGCGGACCTCGTGCTCGGCGCCGGCTTCGAGGACCTGACGATCGTCGGCCTCGACGTCACGATGGCGAACCACGCGCCCGGCGAGTGGCTGGAAGCGCTCCCACAGGACAACTACGCGCGGCAGTTCCTCGGGTTCTACGCGGACTTCTACGAGAGCTACCTGGGCAAGCCGGGGTTCGTGCCGCACGACCCGCTCGCGGCGGCGATCCTGCTCCAGCCCGAGCTCGCGACCTACCACGAGGACCGGTTCGCGATCGAGCTCACCGGCCGGTACACCCGTGGCGCGCTGGTCGCCGACCTGCGGTTCCTGGCGGAAGGCAGCCCGTTCGACCGGGACGTCGCCACCGAACGCACGAAGGCCAAGTACGCCGTCACGGCGCAGAACGGCGTCTTCCTCGACCAGCTGAGGCACGCTGTGACACAACCCTGACAAACCCCCGACGGGATCCGGACAAACGACCGGGACCGTCAGAGGTATGAACGTCCACTTGAAACGATGGCTCGCGGTCTCGGGGGCCGCCGTGGTCATCACGGCGGGCGTCGTGGTCGGGGGTTCCTACTGGAAGCTCGAGAGCAACCTCAAGACCGTCGATCTGGCCGAGGAGATCACCCATCCCAGGCCTCCGTCGACGCCTGGCCGCCCGCTCAACATCCTCCTGATCGGCAAGGACGACGGCCGGTCCGACACCGCCATGGTCGTGCAGCTCAACGCGGCCGGCGACCAGGCGCGCGTGGTCAGCATCCCGCGCGACACGATGGTGCCCAGGCCTCAGTGCGGGACCAACCCGCCCGTGTCCATCGCCATGTTCAACAGCGCCTTCTCCACGGGTGGCGCGGCGTGCACGGTGGCGACGGTCGAGCAGATGAGCGGCATCAGGATCGACCACTTCGTGCAGATCGACTTCAACGGCTTCCGCGACGTCATCGACCGGCTCGGCGGCATCGACGTCACGATGCCCGAGGCGATCGACGACGAGAAGAGCGGGCTGCACGTGCCGGCCGGTCCGACGAAGCTCGACGGAACGCAGGCGCTCGCATTCGTGCGGACGCGCTACAGCATCGGTGACGGCAGCGACCTCAACCGAATCAAGAACCAGCAGCTGTTCATGCGGGCGCTGAGCGAAAAACTCGCGAACGAGAACTGGCTCGCCAGCCCGCAGAAAACGCTCCAGCTCGCCGACATCCTGACGAAGTCCATCGTCACGGACACCGAACTCGGGTCAATTGCGAAATTGGGCGACCTCGCGGGCAAACTCACCGCGTTGAAGCCGGAGAGCATCACCTACGTGACGCTGCCGACCGAGTCCTACCTGCCGGATCCGAACCGGGTTCAGCCCAAGCAACCAGAAGCGGATGCGCTCTGGCAGGCCGCCTGACCTAGCAGGCTGCCCCTTGCCATTCGCTTGGGCGAGGCCACGGCTGAGGAGACCCCCAGCGCTCCTCAGCCGTGGAAGTTCTACCCCAGTCGGTCACTGCCACTGTGACGGTCTCCCGGTCTTGTGAAGGACGTGGAGTCGAGGTTGTCAGACCACCTCGTTAGGGTGGGTCTCAGACCGCCTCTCCGGTGCGTGCGCCGCAGCTCAGACGGGTGGTCCACGTTTTCCGGTCCGGACGAGGTGGAGGCCGCTTGGGACCCCGTGGCGTCTTCGCGGAGCGCTTCGCGCTGCTCTACGCGGAGGCAGGCGACCCTCCTCTGAAGAGGGTCACGGAGTCGGTCACCCGTGCCCGCCGAACGGACGAACAGGGCAGACCGGTCCGCGTCCCCTCCCAACGCGTCAGCGACTGGCGGCGCGGCCGGAACGTGCCCGCCAAGTTCAGCGGGTTGAGCGCGGTCCTCGAGGTCCTCGTCGGTGAGGCCCGCAAGCGCAAGCCCCAGCCCGCGATCGACGGCCTGTACGACCTGGACGTCTGGCGCAGGCTCTGGGAAGAGGCGTTGGCCAGCCCGGTCACCGACACGGACACACCCCCTCCTGAAGAGGGCGCGGTCTGCCCGTACATGGGCCTGAGCGCGTTCGGACCGCAGGACACGAATTGGTTCTTCGGCCGGGAAAAAGCGACGAACGCCCTGCTCGCCCGTTTGACGGAAAACGGCATCACAATGCTGGTCGGCGCGTCCGGTGCCGGCAAGTCCAGTTTGATGAAAGCGGGCGTCCTGCCCCGCCTCCGCAATGACGCCATCGTCATTTCCCCCGGCACGGATCCGCTGAAGGAGTTCGCACTCCAGGTGCCGGAGCTGATCCTCACGCTGGAGTCGGCCGTCGACTCGGACGTGCTGACCGAGTTCGCGCACGAGGTGCAGATCGCGGTCGGCAGCCGGGTGGTGGTCGTCGACCAGTTCGAGGAGGCGTTCACGCTCGGCGGCGACGAGAACCGGCTGCGGATCTTCGTGCAGGCCCTGCACGCGGCGGCGGAGAAGACCGCGGTCGTGCTGGGCGTGCGGGCCGACTTCTACGCGCGCTGCCTCGACTTCCCCGAACTCGCCGAGGCCTTGCAGAACAGGCAGATGGTGCTCGGCGCGATGTCGGCGGCCGAGGTGCGCGACGCGGTGACGAACCCGGCCAAGGCCGCGGGCCTGCAGCTCGAACCCGGCCTGGTCGACCTCCTGCTGCGCGACCTCGGCGCGCACAACCGCCGCGGCAAGGACGCCTACGACGCCGGCGCGCTCCCGTTGCTCAGCCACGCCCTGCTGGTCACGTGGCAACGCAGGCAGGCTGGCCGTCTCACGATCACCGGCTACCGGGCGGCCGGCGGCATCCAGGGCGCCGTCGCCACCACGGCTGAACGCGCCTGGTCCGACCTCGACGAACCGGCGCGCGCCGCCGCGAAACAGCTGCTCCTGCGCCTGGTCCGGGTCGGCGACGACACCCAGGACACCCGCCGCAGGTCCAGCCGCCACAGCCTGCTCGAAGCGAGCACGAACCTCCCCGCCACCGAACGCGCGCTCGAGGTCCTCACCCGCGCCCGGCTGATCACGGTCGACGCCGGCAGCGTCGAGATCACGCACGAGGCTTTGCTGCACGCCTGGCCCCGGTTGCGCAGCTGGATCGACGAGGACCGCGCGGGCAACCTGGCCCGGCAACGGCTGGAAGAGGACGCGGCGACGTGGGCCACGAGCGAACGCGACTCGTCGCTGCTCTACCGCGGCGCACGGCTGGAAGGCGCGCGACAGCAGCAGGTCACCACGCTCGCGAAGGAGTTCGTGCAGGCCTCCGAGCACCAGCACCGCAAGAGCGTCTGGCTGCGCCGCGGCGCCGTCTCGCTCGTGGTGGTGTTCGCGCTGATCGCGGTCAGCGCCGCGGTGATCGCCGTGCGGCAGCGCAACGACGCGGTGTTCCGCCAGGTCGTGGCCGAGGCCGACCGGATCACCGAGACCGACCCGTCGCTGGCCGCCCAGATGCTGCTCGCCGCGCACCGGACGCGGCCCGACGACCAGGACGTGGCGTCCAAGCTGATCGCGACCCAGCAGACACCACTGGCCGTGCCGTTGAAGGGGCACACCGGCGCGGTGTACCTGACGTCGTTCACCAAGGACGGCACGGTGCTCGCGACCGCCAGCTACGACCGCACCGCACGCCTCTGGGACGTGCGCGACCGCTCGAACCCGAAACCGCTCGCGGTGATCACCGGCCACACCGACTGGCTCACCTCCGCGGTGTTCTCCCCGGACGACAAGGTGCTCGCCACCACCGGCAACGACAAGACGATCAGGCTCTGGGACATCACCGACCGGGCGAACCCGAAGCACCTCAAGACCGTCCAGACCGGCAACGGCACCAGCTACCTGCTGGAGTTCAGCCCCGACGGCAAGACGCTCGCGGCGGCGAACGAGGACAAGACCGCACGGCTGTGGAACGTCAGCGATCCCGCGAACCCGCTACCGCTCGGCGAACCGCTGCGGGGCGCCACCGCGGCGGTCAGGACCCTCGCCTTCACCCCTGACGGCAGGACGCTCGCCACGTCCGGCGACGACCAGAACATCCGGCTCTGGGACGTCGCGACCAGGACCATGATCGGCAAGCCGCTGACCGGCCACACCAACGGCGTGCACTCGGTGACGTTCAGCCCCGACGGCAAGCTCCTCGCGTCCGGCAGCGACGACAACACCGTGCGGCTGTGGGACCCGGCCACGCAGAATCCGGTCGGGGACGCGCTCATCGGCCACACCGGCGGCGTGTGGTCGGTCAAGTTCAGCCCCGACGGCCATGTGCTGGCGAGCGGCGCCTCGGACGCCACCGCCCGCTTGTGGAACGTCACCGACCCGCCCAACGCGAACCAGATCGGCAAACCGCTCGCGGCACCCAGCGGCGGAGTGTTCGCGGTCGGCTTCAGCCCGGACGGCCGCAGCCTCGCGACCGGGGCGGGCGAGAACTCGGTGCGGCTGTGGTCGTTGCCGCAGAACATGGTGCCGATCGCCCCCACGAACGTGGGGCCTCCCGCGTTCAGCTCGGACGGCAAGCTGCTCGTGAGCGGCAACGGCGGCAAGACGGTGCAGCTGTGGGACAACACGGACCCGTTCGCTCTCAAGCCCGTCGGATCGGTGCAGGCCGGCCCGGACCGGTCAGGCGTCAAGGCGAAGCTCACGCAGGACAACAAGGTGCTCGGCACCGCCTCCGGCGAGGGGACGGTGCGGCTGTGGAACACCAGCGATCCCGCGCACATCGTGCCGTTCGGACCGTCGATCATGATCCCCACCCGGTTCACCAACCCGCTCGCGTTCTCGCCCGACGGCAGGACCATGGTGACCGGCAACGACGACAAGTCGGTGCGGCTGTGGAACGTCAGCGATCCCGCGCACCCGGTCCAGCTGGGCGATCCGCTGACGGGACACGACGGGTACATCAACGACGTGACGTTCAGCCCGGACGGCAAGACCATGGTGACGGCCAGCAGTGACCGCACGTTCCGGCTGTGGGACATGACCGACGTCACGAAACCACGCCTGCTGGGCAAGCCGGTGGAGGACCACCACGAGCCCGTGCAGCGCGCCGTCTTCACCCCGGACGGCCGCACGCTGATCACCGGAGGTGCCGACAAGGCGATCCGGATCTTCGACGTGCGCGACCGGGAGAAGCCGGTGGCGCTCAGCGTGCTCACCGGGCAGACCCAGCAGGTCAGCTCGCTCTCGGTGACGCAGGACGGGAAGATGCTCGCGAGCGGCAGCTCGGACAAGACGTTCCGCCTGTGGGACATCGACAATCCCGCCGAGGCGACCGCACTGGGTCAGCCGATGGCGCTCGCCTCGGGAGCCGAGCCGTTCGTCCACTTCCGACCGAACAGCCGTGTGCTGATGGTCAGCGCGAGTGACGGCGTGCTGCGCCTGTGGGACCTCGACGTCGCGCACGAGGCCGAACGCATCTGCACGACCACCCGCGGAGCGCTCACCGAGGAGCTGTGGCAGGCCCGCCTGCCCCAGGTGACGTTCAAGAACCCGTGCTGACCAGGCCCAGCCCCTGGGAGTCCGGCCAACCGCGCCTACCGGCAGCACCCCATCGATTACTGTCCGCTCCATGCGTCTTCTTGCTCGGGTCGGCAGCTTGCGCGCGGTCGTCGCGGTGACCGTCGGGTTCATCGCTCTCAACATGCTTCTTGTGGTGCTCGGCAACGTCACGGACTACGGCACGAACGAGGCGTTCGTGCAGCACGTGCTCGCCATGGACACCACGTTCGGACAGGGCCTGAAGTGGCGGGCCATCACCAGTCCCGCGATCGTCACGATCGTCTACGTCGCGATCATCCTGTGGGAGGCGATCTCCGCGGTCCTGCTGACCGCCGGCACCATCGCCTACCTCCGCGACCGGGAGGACAGCGCGCGCAAGTTCGCGTCCGCCGGCCTGCTGATGATCGTCGCGCTGTTCCTCGGCGGCTTCATCACGATCGGCGGCGAGTGGTTCGCCATGTGGCAGTCGAAGGACTGGAACGGCATCACCGCCGCCCTGCGCATGGTGACCATCGCGGGCTTCGCGCTGATCCTCGTGCACCTCAGTCCGCGTCGGGCCACGCAGTAGTCGGCTCCCGGCAGAACACCGGCCCGACCCCTGCGTCGGCGCCCAGCTCACCCCACCACTCCCGCTGCTCAGCGTCCTCGATCGCGTCGATCACCACGAGACCACCGGCCTCGTGCACGAACACGACGAGGTCGCTGAGCACGTGCGACACCAACTCGTCCGGCTTCTGAGCGCGCCCCTTCACCCGCACGGCCTTCACCCCGAGCGAGCGAACCAGCTCGATCTCCGCGGTGGACCCCTTGAAGTCCCGCGCGCCGATGTGCACACCCATGTCGGACAACAGATCGAGGTTGTCGGCCGCCTCGCTGTCCTCGGACGCGAGCACGTGCACCGGAAAGCCCAGCAATAGCCTCTCCGCCTGCAACCCGGTGTCCGACAGCACCCGCCGAACGTCCCGAATCAGGTCAGGACTGTTCGCCATGCTCGCGGTAAGACACACGGCGAGCATCTCGTCGTGCTGACACGCGGTCTCGGCAGCCGTCCTCAACATCCACTCACCGAGCGGCAACATCAACCCGGTGTGCTCGGCCATCGACACGCACTTCTCGTGCGCGATCAGCCCGGCATCCCGATGCCGCCAGTTCAACTCGGCCTCGACGCACACCCGCGCCACCCCGTCGAGCCGCATGACGGGGTTGAACACGACCTCGATCTCGCCGCTCTCCCAAGCCCCGGGCATCACAGCGGCGAGCGCGAACTCCTCCTGCTCCCGCTTGTCCAGCGTGGCGTCGTGCAACCCCCACTGCCGACGACCACTGCGCTTGGCCCGCCGCAACGTCATGTCCGACGCCCGTAAAACCTCCGCCGGACTGCCCCCAGGATGCAACCGGGGCAACACCCCGATCGACGTGGACACCGCAACCCCGTGCCCGTCGAAGTAAACCGGCTCAGCCAGCTCGTGCTCGATCATCCGGATCGTCGTGTCCACGTCCGGAGTCTCCGGCCCGTTCTCGATCAGCACGGCGAACTCGTCACCCTCGAGCCGCGCGACCATGGCCTTCTCACTGGCGAACACCGTCGACAACCGCTCGGCAACAAGCTTCAACACCTTGTCGCCGACCTCGCGCCCGAGCCCGTCCGTGATCACCGCAAAAGCATCCAAATCAAGGTGATACAACGTCACGCCGTACTCGATGTCGCTGTGCAACAACGACTCCAGCCGCGTCGTGAGGTACTGCCGGTTCGGCAACCCGGTCAACGCGTCGTGCAACGACTGGTACTGCAACCGCCCACCGAGCAACGTGAGCTGGCTGTCGTCATCAATCATCACCACAAAATGCTTGGGATTGTCCTCAGGGTCCCTCTGCAGAGTCGCCGCGAGCAACACCCGAAAGTGTTCACCATCCCGGTCGATCAACCGAAGCCGTTCCTCAACCCGCCGCAGCCGCCCGTGCTCCAGACTCGCCAGCGCATCCGTGATGAGCGGCAAATCCACAGGCGCAATCAAATCCGTGAGCGTCATCCCGTCGACATCCTCACGCCGCAGGATGTTGCACAACGCCTCGTTGGCCCGCTCCAACTCGCCACCAAGGCTCACCATCGCAATACCCGTGGACGAGTGAGCAAAGATGTCCTCGAACCGCTCCTCGCTGGCCTGCAAGTCCAACTGAACAGCCCGGTTGGCCCTCAACAGAGCCTGACTGACACTCTCCTGCTGCTCCAGCACAAACGCCTGAATCGCCCCGGTATAAGCCGCCGAAACCATCCCGATGACCAACGCGGCCTGCTCAGCATCAGCCCCTTCCTGCGCCACGAACCGCGCAAGAATCTCAACCGACTTCCGCAAGCTCTCCGCACCAACGCAGTGCATCTCAACGAGCCGCACCCCAACCTGGGAAGCAACACCAGGATCCTGAGCAACAGCCTCAGCCACCACGTCAAGCAACTCACGCAGCTCCGCAGTCAACCGAACAGCCGACAACGGTATGTAAGCAGTCCCGTTGACCTTGATCGCCCAGTCGCGCGCCAGCTCGTCACGTCCCAACGGGCGCGACGATCTCGCGTCGTCCTGGCTCGGCAATCGATCCACCTGACCTGCTCGGCGAGCAACGGTGCGGAAGCCTACCGCCAGCAAACCACACCGTCCCAATGCGCGGAGGCATTCCCCCCAACGGGCGTACAGCCATCTCGCAGCGTTACAACCTTTACTCGCTCAATCGGAGCAATTTTCCCACGCCAAGCACCAACTCCGGCTCCTCTTTCGGCGCACAGACGACCACCGGCCCACCCCCTGCGCCAAGCGGCCCCCGCAACCCGCGCGACGCCCAGGCGAGCCAAGCCGATGCCGCAGGCGAGGCCCCAAGCGAAGCCGCAGGCGAGCAGTCCCGATGGCGAAGCCGAGGCGTCCTTAGCTTGTAACAGCGCTCCGGGCGGGTCCCCGTCACGAGTCGTGCCCAGCACTTGCTGCAACCAGGCAGGGGTGTCAAACGGACACGCTTTTCGTCCGTTTGACACCCCCGCCAGGTTGTGGGTGTGTCTC
>NZ_JBSGXZ010000040.1:0-93366 GCF_053610285.1 Lentzea sp. NPDC054927 | reverse complement strand
GGACCCCCTGATCAGATTGGCGGGGGTCTGGGGGCAGCGCCCCCAGGAAACGCACGCAACAGGACTCGCCGCCCGCAAGGCGACCACCCTCAAAACTCGCGCCCCTCAAGGCCCCCCAGACAACAAAAACGGGCGTGCACCCCCGTTGAAAAGGTGCACGCCCGTTCAGTCACTGCAAGGCATAGCGCGAGCCCCCGAGGGGGCCCAGATCACTTGACGGTGATCTTGGCGCCGGCAGCCTCGAGCTTCTCCTTGGCGGCGTCGGCGACGTCCTTCGCCACGCCCTCGAGGATCGCCTTCGGAGCGGACTCGACCAGCTCCTTGGCCTCCTTCAGGCCCAGGCCCGAGACGACCTCGCGGACGACCTTGATGACCTGGATCTTCTTGTCGCCGGCGGACTCGAGGACGACGTTGAAGTCCGTCTGCTCCTCGGCCTCTTCGGCAGCGGCGGCCGGGCCACCAACAGCGGCAACGGCGACGGGCGCCGCGGCGGTGACCTCGAAGGTCGTCTCGAACTGCTTCACGAACTCGGACAGCTCGAGGAGGGTCATCTCCTTGAACGCGTCGAGCAGCTCGTCGGTGCTGAGCTTCGCCATGATCGGCGGTCCTTTCTAATTTCCCGCGCGAAAGCGTCGGGTGTGTCTGCGGGTGATCAGCTTTCGGCGGGAGCGTCGGCCTCGGCGGCGGGAGCCGCAGCGGCCTTCTTCTCCTGCAGGGCAGCAGCCAGGCGAGCGACCTGGGAAGCCGGGGCGTTGAACAGACCCGCGGCCTTGGCCAGGTTGCCCTTCATCGCGCCCGCGAGCTTCGCGAGCAGCACCTCACGGGTTTCGAGGTCCGCGATAGCGGTGACCTCGTCGACCGAGAGCGGGCGGCCATCCATGTAGCCGCCCTTGATGATCAGGGCCTTGTTGTCCTTCGCGAAGTCGCGGATCGCCTTGGCGGCGTCGACGGGCTCGCCCTCGACGAACGCGATGGCGGTCGGACCGGAAAGAAGGGCCTCGAGGCCCTCCACACCGGCGTCCGCAGCGGCCAGCTTGACCAGCGTGTTCTTCGCGACGGTGTACTTGGTGCCCGCGCCGAGAGCGCGACGCAGCTTGGTGAGCTGCGCCATGGAGAGTCCACGGTACTCAGTGACAACCGCTGCCGAGCTGGTGCGGAACTGGTCCGCGAGCTCAGCGACCGCCGTAACCTTCGTGGGCTTCGCCATGATCGCCTCCTCTCTGGGCTGGGTTAGACCGCCGATGAGAAGGCTCCGAAACAACAAAAACGCCCTCGCGCACAAGCAGCACGGGGCGTCGCAAGACTGACCTCGTCCTCCCTGCGCGGGCCGCCCGTGTTGCAACGGGGCCTTCGCTCTCCTTGCGGAGAACACCTGCGGTCTTCGGTAGAACCGGAACTGAGAGTACGCGAGTCGTGTCCGCCGGACCAAATCGGCATGATGTGACCTGTGACAGACGAGCCCGGCAAGGATCTCGCGCCCCGCCAGCCGCAGCCCCAGCCGCAGCCTCCTGCCCCTCAGGTGGACCCGGAGCAGCTCCGGCAGTTCCAGGAGTTCCAGCGCTTCCAGGAATACCAGCGCTACCAGGAGGCCACGGGCCAGGCGCCCCAGGCTCCGAAACAGGCCGGCGGCAAGCGCTGGTGGCTCGTCGTGCTGGGCAGCCGGATCTTCTGGCGCTCGCTGTTCTTCGTGCTCGTCATCGGCTCCATCATCTGGGCCTACAACCACTTCTTCGGCGTCGACGACCCCGGCGACATCGCCCAGGACAGCGGCGGCGTGACCGGCCCCGCCCAGGGCCTCTCCGCCCCCGCCGGCCTGCAGGGCACCGTCGGCATGTTCTACAAACACGTCTCGTTCGCCGACACGACTCGCGCCTGCACGCTCTTCCTGCGCGACGACACCCGCCAGAAGTTCGCGAACGGTTTCGGCGCAAGCGATTGCGCCGAGGCGGTCAAGACGCTGAAGACCAAGGTGACCAGCGTCGACAAGTTCCAGCAGGTGATGTTCCCGCCGGACATGCTCAAGACGCCGACCACGAACACCGTCACCATCGACTCCTGCGCCCTGACCGTCGAAGGTGGCCCGCGCCTCGGCACCTTCGTGGTGGAGAAGATCAAGAACGGCTGGGTCATCACGGACTGGTCCCCCAGCACCTGTGGTTGATTGGGGTGCATGGCAAACGCACTGGGGGTGCCCAGCCCTGACAAGGCCGCGTACATGGACAACGTGGCCGCGGCCGCGGTCGGCTACAAGCGGCAGCTGCTCGACCTGCTCGAGCTGCGACCGGGCCTGACCGTCCTCGACCTGGGCTGCGGTCCCGGCGCGGACCTGGCGGTGATGGCCGGCGCGGTGGCACCGTCCGGCCGCGTGACCGGCGTCGACATCGACCCGCGGATGGTCGACGCGGCGAACGAGCGATTCCGCGACCACCCGCAGATCGAGATCCACCTCGCCGACGGCCACGCGCTGCCGTTCGAGGACGCCACGTTCGACCGGGCGAGGATGGACCGCGCGCTCCAGCACGTCGCGGACCCAGCTGCGGTCCTGTCCGAACTCCTGCGGGTGCTCAAGCCGGGTGGCCTGCTGCGGATCGGCGAACCGGACTGGGACGCGCTCACCGTCGACGGTGATCTGGAGATGAACCGCGCGTTCAACCGTTTCGTCTGTTCGACGATGGTCCGCAACGCCACGATCGGCCGCCAGCTCGGGCGCCTGGCCCGCGCCGCCGGCTTCGAGATCGAGACCGTCCGCACAGCCGCACCCGTGTTCCGCGACTTCGCCGAGGCGGACGAGATCTTCGCCTTCTCCCGCAACACGGAACGAGCGATCCGCGCGGGCGCCATCGACCGCGCGGACGGCGAACGCTGGCTGGTGGAGTTCCAGGACGGCGACTTCCTGGCAGCGCCGCTGATGTTCCTGCTAGCCGCGCGCAAACCGTGGTGAGACAACGCCGAACGACTCGACAGCGCGAGCGAGGCTCAGCGCGCCGTGCCCGTCGGCGACCTGCTGGTCGACCAACGCCTTGAGCGAGTCGAGCGCAGCGAAGGGAACACCCTGCGCCTCCGTGGCCCGGATGAGCGTGGCCAGCCCGGACTGGTTCATGGCCAGGCTCGACTCCTCGGTGCCGTACTTCTCGCTGTCGATCTCCTCGGCGAACGTGACCAGCGCAGGATGCAGGTCCGTCAGCCAGGACAACATCATCGGCGTGAGCTCGGTGACCTTGATGCCACCGGCTCGCGCCAGCGCCGCCGCGTGCAGGAAGCCGCCGATCAGGCCGTACATCCCGGAGAGGATCGCCACGTCGTACCCGGAAGCCCCACCGGCATCCGCACCCAGGAACGTGACCTTTCCCAGCAGTGCCAACTGCTTCTGCCAACGTTCGTGTACGGCTGCCGAGCCGCTGTAGATGATCGACGACTCGGCGGTTCCGATCGTCTGCGGCACCGCGTAAACCGCGCCGTGCAGGTACTCCGCCCCGTTCTCCGCCGCCCAGTCCGCGATCTCGCGCGCCTCATCAGGCGTACCAGAGGTGAGGTTCACCAGCGCCCGCCCGCGCACGTCCACACCGTCCAGAACCTGTTGTGCCGCTTGGTGATCCAGCACGGCGACAACCACCAGCCCACTTGCCGCCACCGCCTCGCTCACGGTGCCGACCGCGTTCGCCCCGCTCACCGCGAGTTCAGAAGCCTTTGCGGCAGAACGATTCCAGACCGTGGTGGGATGCCCGCTCCGCAGAAACGTCTGCGCCAGCGCACGTCCGAGGTTGCCGAGACCCAGCACGGTGATCGCTTCAGGTGTCATGCCTCCAGCTTCGCCACGCGTGATCAACTCAACCAGTGACCGGAATGACCCCTTTCGCCAAATTCCTGCCATAGGCTGGAGTTCATGAGCGCTGGAACCGTCGCCCTGATCGTCCCCAGCGACTTCGGCGTCATGGACCTCTACGAACTGGGCATCCCCGCGGCCGTATTCGGCACGCCACAACCCGACCTCGCCGACCCCTGGTATGAGATGTGGTTGTGCGGCACCGGAACCCGCACACGGGACACCGACCCGGGCTTCACCCTGCACAGCACCCGCGGACTCGATGACGTCGTGAACGCGGACACCGTCATGGTGTCGTGGGTGCCGGAAGAGGTCATCGAGGAGAACGCCCCCGTCCCACCCGAACTGGTCTCAGCCCTGCGCCAAGCCCACGACAACGGCGCGCGCATCGTGTCAGCGTGCGTCGGCGCCTACGCCCTGGCCGAAGCCGGCCTGCTGGACGGACGCCGAGCCACCGCGCACTGGATGCACACCGCCCTGCTGGCCGAGCGCTACCCGAAGATCCAGGTCGACGACTCCGTGCTCTACGTGGACGAGGGCGACGTCCTGACCAGCGCGGGCATGACCGCAGGCCTGGACCTCTGCCTGCACCTGGTGCGCCGCGACCTGGGAGCCCACGTCGCCAACCAACTGGCCCGCCGAATGGTCGTGCCAGGCCACCGCCCCGGCAACCGCAGCCAGTACGTCGACCTCTCCGTCCCCGCCAACGACGAACAGGGCCTGGAACCGGTGCTCGACTGGGCCCGAGCCCGCCTCGACGAACCGCTGACCATCGACGACCTGGCCCGCCGCGCCACCATGAGCCCGCGAACCTTCTACCGCCGCCTCCACGCCACCACCGGCACAACCCCGCTGCAATGGCTGCTCAACGAACGCATCGCCAGGGCACAAGCGCTGCTGGAGTCGACCGACCTGTCCGTGGAGAAGATCGCGGGGTTGAGCGGCATCGGCACGGCGAACAACCTCCGGCACCACTTCCTGAAGCAGGTCGGGGCATCCCCCACCGACTACCGGCAGGCGTTCCCCCGCCACCACCGCTGACAGCACGGACGGCTGCTCTGGCGCAGCGGCGATGCACCCCCACGCCTCGTCAATGCCCACGCAACCACGCTGGAACGCGACCACTCGCACGCAAAGCGGCCCCTCCGCTGGAACGCGCCCCAACAACGCAACGGAACCACCGCAATCCCGACCCGAGACAACGCAAAAGGCCCCCGGCAACCGCCGGGGGCCTTTCTCAGCTAGCTACAAACCGGGGAGAGGCTCAGGCCTCGTCCACCAGCATGTTGCGGGTGCGGTTCGGGTCAACCGGGATGCCAGGGCCCATCGTCGTGGAGACGGTGACCTTCTTGACGTACCGGCCCTTGGCCGCGGACGGCTTCGCACGGAGGATCTCGTCCAGAGCGGCCGCGTAGTTCTCGACCAGCTTCTCGGACTCGAACGAGACCTTGCCGATGACGAAGTGCAGGTTGGCCTGCTTGTCAACGCGGAAGTTGATCTTTCCGCCCTTGATCTCGTTCACGGCCTTCGCGACCTCGGGGGTCACGGTGCCGGTCTTCGGGTTCGGCATCAGGCCACGCGGGCCCAGGATGCGAGCGATGCGACCGACCTTCGCCATCTGGTCGGGGGTCGCGATCGCGGCGTCGAAGTCGAGCCAGCCACCCTGGATGCGCTCGATCAGGTCCTCGGAGCCAACGGCGTCCGCACCGGCGGCCTCGGCCTCAGCGGCCTTGTCACCGGTTGCGAAGACGATCACGCGGGCGGTCTTGCCCGTACCGTGCGGCAGGTTCACGGTGCCGCGGACCATCTGGTCGGCCTTGCGAGGGTCGACGCCGAGGCAGATCGCAACCTCGACGGTGGCGTCCAGCTTCACCTTGGACGTTTCCTTGGCGAGCTTGGCGGCCTCCAGCGGCGAGTACAGCCGCTCCCGGTCCACCAGCTCGGCGGCGGCCTTGTAGGCCTTGCTGCGCTTCATAACTCTGTCCTTACCGTGGATCAGTTCGTGGTGAATGAGCCGCGCTCGGCTCTCCCACGCTTGCTAAAAGAGGGTGTGATCAGCCTTCGACCGTGATGCCCATGGAACGGGCGGTGCCGGCGATGATCTTCGCGGCCTGGTCGATGTCGTTCGCGTTCAGGTCGACCATCTTGGTCTGGGCGATCTGGCGCACCTGCTCCATGGTCACCTTGGCGACCTTGACGCGGTGCGGCTCGCCCGAGCCCTTGTCGACACCGGCAGCGGCGAGGATGAGCCTCGCGGCGGGCGGGGTCTTGAGCTTGAAGTCGAACGAACGGTCTTCGTACACGGAGATCTCAACCGGCACGACCTGACCGCGCTGCGACTCGGTCGCGGCGTTGTAGGCCTTGCAGAACTCCATGATGTTGACGCCGTGCTGACCCAGCGCGGGACCAACGGGCGGCGCCGGGTTGGCGGCACCAGCCTTGATCTGCAGCTTGATGATCGCTGACAGCTTCTTCTTCTTGGGTGGCATTGTCCGTACTTCCTGTTATTGCGGTGTCCGCGCGCGGCCCTGCCAGCCGCAGCGTGGCCGATCGACCTCTCCGAGAGGAGAGATCGCTCAGATCTTTGAGACCTGGCTGAACGACAGCTCGACCGGCGTCTCCCGGCCGAAGATCGACACCAGGACCTTCAGCTTCTGGCCGTCCGCGTTGACCTCGCTGATCGTGGCGGGCAGCGTGGCGAACGGGCCGTCCATGACGGTGACCGACTCGCCGACCTCGAAGTCGACCTCGATGGTCGGCTTCGGTGCACTGGTGGAGGCGGCCTTCTTGCCCTCGGCCGGCTTCTGCTCGCCCTGGGGGAGCAGGAACTTCAGCACCTCGTCGATCGTGAGGGGCGAGGGCTTCGAGGTGGCTCCGACGAACCCGGTCACGCCCGGCGTGTTGCGGACGGCGCTCCAGGACGCGTCGGTGAGCTCCATGCGGACCAGGATGTAGCCGGGCAGCACCTTGCGCTGCACCAGCTTGCGCTGGCCGTTCTTGATCTCGGTGACCTCTTCGGTCGGCACCTCGACCTGGAAGATGTAGTCCTCCATGTCGAGCGTGTGGATACGAGTCTCGAGGTTCGCCTTGACCTTGTTCTCGTAGCCGGCGTACGAGTGCACGACGTACCAGTCGCCGGGCGCGTGGCGCAGGGCCTGACGCAGCTCTTCGGCGGGGTCCGCGATCTCTTCGTCGATCGGCGTCTCGTCGATCGCCAGCACGTCGACGTCGCCGTCCTCGGAGGAGGCGGTCTCGTCGGTCTCGGCGGTGTCCGTGTCCTCCGACTCGACCGTCTCGTCGACCGCGGTGTCCTCGGACACCTCGTCGTCGGTGAGGTCGGTCTTCTCCTGGGCGTCGACGCCGTTATCGGAGGTCACTGTGGATCTCGCTTCCTGATTGCAGCGGCAGCTGTCCGGCTCAGCCGAACAACTCGAAAACAGCCGCGCCGAAGCCGAGGTCGAGAGCCCACACCAGCGCAACCATGAACACCACGAACACCAGGACCACGCCGGTGTACGTGACGAGCTGCTTGCGCGTCGGCCAGATCACCTTGCGGAGTTCGCCGACGACCTCGCGGATGTAGCGGAAGCCCCGCCCGATCAGCGAGGGACGCTTCTCCTGTCCTTCACGGGTCTTGGTCGGGCGACCCTTCTTCGCGTCCTCGTCCGACTCGTCGGACTTGACGACGCTCTTCTTCGACTCAGCGCTGCTGCCGTCCTTGCGGGCGGCCGGGCGGGAGGAGGCACGACGTTCACGTCGCGCCGCAGCAGTGGACGGCCGGACAGCGCCTTCGCGCTCCTCCGGCTGGTCCTGCTCGCGGCCCTCGCTCATGCCGTGCCTCCACTCCACCCATGACGCGCTTCGACAGCAGGGGCGACAGGACTTGAACCTGCAACCTGCGGTTTTGGAGACCGCTGCTCTGCCAGTTGAGCTACACCCCTTTGAGATCTCTGCTGAGATCCCCTGGCCAAGCAGGAAGTGTACGGGAGCCTGTCCCGTCCATTCCAACCAGACCGCTCAAGCACTTGCCGAGCGGCCTGTCGCACAGCCTACCCACACGCGAACCGAGAAGACGAATCAGGGTCGTGCAACTGAAGCACCGCGGGACCCTGAATCTCCCGTGAGCACCGCAAACACCACCGGACCTGACCGCCCGGTGGTGTCCTTGATCACATGATCAACCGACGCGCACGCGGGCGAAGGCGCCCGTCAACACCGACTTGCCGTCAAAAGCCGCGTTGATGTTGACCTTCACAGTTCCGTCTTCGAAGTCCTTGGTGACCTTCGCGGTCACCTCGACCAGCGCGCCCTCGTCGTCGTTGGGCACCACGACCGGCCGGCCGAACCGGCAGCCGTACTCGACGATCGCGCCGGGGTCGCCGATCCACTCCGCGACGATCCGCGAGGCCACGGCCATGGTCAGCATGCCGTGCGCGATCACGTCCGGGAGCCCGACGTCCTTCGCGGTCTTCTCGTTCCAGTGGATGGGGTTGAAGTCCAGCGAGGCACCCGCGTACCGCACCAGGTCGTCGCGCTTGAGGCGGACGGACAGCGCCGGCAGCTCGGTACCGATCTCCACGCTCATGCGCCTTCTCCCCTCACGACGAGCATCGACTTGGCGGTGGTGACGGGCTCGCCGTCGACCGTGCTGATCTCGGTCCGCACGGTCACCATGTCGTTGCCCATGCGGGACGTGATGGCGTCGATGTGCGCCACGCACACGAGCTGGTCGCCCGCGGTGATGGGCCGGTGGTGCGTGAAGTTCTGGTCGCCGTGCACGACGCGGCTGTAGTCCAGTTCCAGCACCGGGTCGAACATGACCGTCTCGTTCGTCTTCATCGACACCACGATCGCGAACGTCGGCGGTGCGATGACATCCCTGTGCCCCAACGCCTTCGCCGCTTCAGCGTCGCGGTAGGCCGGGCTGGTCGCGCCGATCGCGTCGGCGAACTCGCGGATCTTCTCGCGGCTCACGTCGTACGGCGTCGACGGCGGATATGTACGTCCGGTGAAAGCGGGGTCGAGAGGCACCGAAGGAGCCTATATGCGACGAGGCCCGCCCCACGTGTGGGACGGGCCTCGTCGAAGACTTCGCTACGCGCTCAGCGGGTTTCCTTGTGCGCGCGGTGCGTCTTGCAGTTCGGGCAGAACTTCTTGATCTCCAGGCGGTCCGGGTCGTTGCGCCGGTTCTTCCTGGTGATGTAGTTCCGGTGCTTGCACTCCTCGCACGCGAGGGTGATCTTCGGGCGTACGTCGGTTGCAGCCACGGTCCTTGCCTTCCTGAGAGCACACGGGCCCCGAGAACCCAGTCCGGGCTTACCGGCTGGCGGGGATCTTGTGAAGTAGCGGTGGCCGGACTTGAACCGGCGACACAGCGATTATGAGCCGCTTGCTCTACCAACTGAGCTACACCGCTTTAACACAACTACAAGCCGCAGCGCTCAGCACTGCGGCCAGTAGTGGAGCCCCTTTACGGAATCGAACCGTAGACCTTCTCCTTACCATGGAGACGCTCTGCCGACTGAGCTAAAGGGGCTTGCTCTTTCGTTCTTGCCGAGCGAGGAGAACTCTACAACACCCGGCAACCAAGAACGAAATCCGGGGGGTGCCTTAGTGCACCAGCGTGAGCACCGTCTCATCGCGAGCACCCCTGACCTGCACCGTTCGGGCGCGCAGCCACGCCTCGAAGCGATCTTCGGAGAGCGGCCGGGAGATCAGGTAGCCCTGGGCGACATCGCAGCCCATGCCGACCAACTGGTCGCGCGCGGCGTCGTCCTCGACGCCCTCCGCCACGACCACGAGACCGAGCGAATGCCCGAGCTCCACGATCGACCGGACCACGGCCATGTCGCCGAGATCCGTGCCCATTCCGAGCACGAACGACTTGTCGATCTTGACCTCGTCCACCGGCAGCTGCCGCAGGTACGCGAGTGACGAGTAGCCGGTGCCGAAGTCGTCGACCGCCAGCACGACACCGATCGCGTGCAGGCGCCGCAGCACCGGCAGAGCGCGCTCGGGATCGGCCATGACGCCCGATTCGGTGAGCTCGAAGGTCAGCAGCCCGGACGGCACGTCGTGGCGTTCGAGAGCCGCCGACACGCGGTTCGGGAAGTCCTCGTCGCCCAGCGTCCGCACGGACAGGTTGACCGCGATGGACATCCGCAGCCCGCGGTCGAGCCAGCGGCGCACGCGTTCGAGAGCGCGGTCCATCACGAAGTCCGTCAGCACGTCCACGAGACCGGTGGCCTCGACGGCGGGCACGAACTCGTCGGGGTCGACACGGCCGAACTCCGGATGTGTCCAGCGCACCAACGCTTCCGCGCCCACGACCTGACGGGACGGCAGCGCCACCTTGGGCTGGTAGTGCACGGAGATCTGCCCGGTCTCGACGGCCTGGCGGAACTGCGTGACGAGCTGGAAGCGGCGCAGGAACAGGTGGCCCATCGAAGGCGCGTAGGCCTTCACCGGTGTGCCTTCCGACGTGGCGCGCACGGCGACATCCGCCCGCTGCAGCAACACGTCCGGGTCCGGGTCCTCGGTCTCGGAGTCCGCTTTGGACGCGTAACCGACGACCGCGGAGGCCTCGACCGTGAGCCGGTCGACGGGATAGGGCACGGAAAGCCCGGCGCGCAGCCGTTCCGCGATCTCGTGGGCCTCACCGGCACGCGAGTCGTCGAGGTACGCGGCGAACGCGCCGCCCTCCAGGCGTGCCAGCGGCACGTCGGCTCCGAGTGCGTCGCGCAGCCGGCGACCGGCGGCGACGACCATGCGGTTTCCCCAGGCCTGGCCCAGCGCATCGGACACCGTCGACAGGATGTCGAGGTCGATGCGCAGCACCACTCCCTTCTGGGATTCGCGCAACGGCTCGGCGCAGGCCTCGCGCAGACCCGGCCGGTTCAGCAGACCTGTCAGCGGGTCGTGGTAGGCGTCGTGGCGCAGACGGGCCAGCAGACGCCTGTTGTCGACGGCCGTCGCGAGGTGCGAGGCCAGGGTCCTGAGCAGCTGGATGTCGGCCTTGCCGAAACCGCGCCACCGGGACAACCGGTCGTGCGCCTCGACCGCGCCGAGCAGCTGGGTCGCGCCGCGCAACGGGACGACCAGTGCTTCTTGCGCATCACGGCGCAGCAGGGCCTCCGTGACGTCCTCGGTCGCGTCGGCCACGCGGTAATAACGGACGTGCGTGCCGGGCAGCTGGAGAACGGGGTCCTCGCGCACGGCTCGTGGGTCTGTCGCGGTCATCTCGTCGGGCAGCGGTTCGCCCGCGACGAGGGTGATCATGGCTTCCTGCGGGTCGGTGCGCAGGCGCAGCACGACCCTGTTCGCGTTGAGCTGCTCGCGGATGCGTTCCGCGATGAGCTGCCACTCGTCCTCTTCCACGCCCGTGGTGAGGTCGTCGTCGGGCTGGCGCGGTCCGGTGCCGTGCTGTCCCGACCTCGCGACACGAAGGCTGACCTCGCTCAACGCCTCCAGGTCGCGCTGTTCGCGCAGCAGTCCGGAGTAGGCGAGGTAGGTGGCCACGATGCCCGCGAGCACCAGGATGATCAGGGCGGCGCCCCACGGCGTGGTGGCGACGATCTGGTAGCCGACGAGGCCGGCCGAGGTGTTCAGCAACGCCACGACCAGCGTCTGCAGCACCAGACGGACGCTGTTGCCGACGCGCATCGACTTGCCCATGAGACGCAACGCGCAAAGGCCCAGCACGCTCGCGAGCAACGGCACGGTGATCGTGCCGACGAAGGCACCCGCCCAGAACGGCCCACCCGCGCCGATCATCCGGTTCACGGCCTCGGCGGCCGCGAACGCCACGGAGATCTCCATGAACATGAGGCCCGCGTTGTACACGGCGCGGTCCAGGATCCGGCGGCCGAGCAACGTGCCCACGCCGGCAACCACGTGCGCGGCGAGCACGACCTCGAACGGGGCTACCAGCAGCCCCAGCACCAGCGGAATCTCGGTGAAGGAGATCGTCCACGCGACGCCGCTGCGGACGTCGACGTTGATCGCGAGCTGCTCAGCCAGCAAAAAGCCGACTACGAGAAGGGGGCCGATCCAGAAGAGAGAGGTGGTCTCCCTCTCCGGCAGCCAGGCCGCGACCATGCCCGCGCAGACGACGCCTGCCACCAGGAGGGTGACGGCGAACGCGCTGAACGCGCGGTTGGTCGACTTGGCCGACCAGGCGGCCGAGTCCGACACGGGGGCCGACGCTCGGTCGGACATCCAGCCTCCTCGTCGGCCTGGGGTGGGGGGAACCTCTAGGCGTGACTGAGGGGTCCCGCACTTGGCGATCAGGACCCCTCCAGGGGCACCAATGTACCCCGCTCGGGGGACGAAATGGCAGGTCGAGCACGCCTGGTGACTTCGATTCACCCAGACGTGGCTACACGCTCAGGTGCCCCCGGAGCACCGTGACGGCCTGCCCCGAGAGCAGTACGCGATCTTGGGCGAGGGTGGCCCTGACGAACCCTCCACGGGGTGACGCCTGCTCCGCCAGCAGGTCAGCGCGCTGGAGCCGCGACACCCAATAGGACGCCAGCGTGCAGTGGGCCGAACCGGTGACGGGGTCCTCCGGGATGCCGACAGCCGGATAGAAGCATCGACTCACGATGTCCGCGTCGCCGTCGCCGACCGCCGTCACGATTACTCCGCGTGACGAGATCTGTGTCAGTCCTTGGACATCAGGTCGCAAGGAACGGACTTCCGCGGCGCTTTCCAACTCGATCAGGTAGTCGAAGCGCCCACGCGAGACCGACTTGATCGTCGCATGTGGAAGCGCCGCTGCTAGTCCGATTGGCGGGTCAGTCAACTCTGGAGGGTCCGCCGGGAAGTCCATCCGGATCCACCCATCGTCATATACGCATGTGAGGACTCCACTACGCGTGGTGAACTTCTGTTCACCGCCCAGGACGTGCGCGGTGGCAAGGGTGGCGTGCCCGCACAGGTCGACCTCGACCTCGGGCGTGAACCAGCGCAGGTGGTTGTCCGGGGTGACGAAGGCCGTTTCGGCGTGCTTCATCTCGGCGGCGACCTGCTGCATCCAGGCGTCGTCGCGCGGTTCGGTCAGGAGCACGACGCCGGCGGGGTTGCCCGCGAAAGGCTTGTCGGTGAACGCATCCACCACGCAGATCTCCACAGCCCGACCTTGCCATGCTCAGATGGGGCGTGGCCGAGACATTTTCCTACCGCGAGACAGACCCGGACTCCCTCCTGCTCACCTGGGGCGCTCGGCGCACGCACAGCCTGACGTGGCAGCCCGGCTGCGACCTGCCGGCGTTGCTGGACGAGTGGGAACACCGCCTCACCGGCCTGGACGACCCGGAGACCGTGGCGATCGTGACCGTGCCGAGCCACGAGACCGCCGCCGCGCTGCCGTTGATCCACCACGGCTTCGCGCCGCTGACGGTGATCGCCGAACGCCTCGCAGGACGTTCCCCCGCGCCGCGGTCGTCCGGCGTGCGCATCCGTCCCGCGACTTCCGCCGACCTGGACGTCGCCGTCGAGCTGAACATGCACACCGTCCGGTACGACGCGGCGTTCGGTCTGGTCACCGAACGCCCGAACACCGCGGAACATCTGCGGACCGCGCTGGCCGAGGTGCTCGGCCGCGACCACGACGCGATGTGGCTCGCCGTCCTGGACGACACGCCCGTCGGCATGATCTACGTCGACATGCCGCAGGACGCGGGATGGATGGAGCGCTTCGCCACGGCGCGCCCGTTCGCGTACCTCGGACATCTCGGCGTCCGGCCGGACGTGCGGGGCACCGGAGCGGGCAGCGCTCTCGCGGCGCACGCGCACTCCGTTCTGGACGACGCCGGCGTGGCGTCGACGCTGCTCCACCACGCGCTGCCGAACCCGCGCTCGACGCCGTTCTGGTACTCGAACGGCTACCGGCCGCGCTGGACGGTCTGGGCCCGCCGCCCCGCGCTGCGCTCTTCCACCGGCGTGTCTTCGCAACCCGAACGGCCTAGTGGGACATGATCTACCCGTTCACACAAGCGAAGAACCCGAACGAACCCGTACTTGTGGAACGAATCCGGCCTCTATATCGACAAAGGGGTAGCGGATTCGGACACCACACCTGGGGGGTCGAGATGGAACTCAGCGGAAGAGCAAGAGCGATGCTGCGGGCTGTCGCCGCGGGACGTGCCGAGGTCACAGGCGGCAGAGAGCCCGAGCTGTACGTCGACGGGCTGCCCTGCTGCGACCAAATGGCGACGCACGACCTCGTGCACGCCGGCTTGCTGCGCCCCATGCAGCCGACGAGTTTCGGTCTTCGCGTCTGCGCGGAACTGACCGACGACGGGCGAGCGGCACTCGCCGCCAGCTGACCGGCGCGTTGATCGCTCAATGATCGAACATCTGTTCGATATGGGGTATGCTCCGCGCTGAGGCCGGCACGCAAGAGAGAGGAAGCTCTTGCGCGCCGGCTTCAACCTTCGTCAGGCCACCTGCTGCTCCGTGGCGACGTTCATCCGGTTCCACAGGTTGATCGCCCCGATGGCGATCATGAGGCCCGCGAGCTGCTCCTCGCTGTAGTGCCTCGCCACCTCGTTCCACACGTCGTCGCTCACGTGCACGTGCGTCATCTGCTCGGCGAGCGCGAACCCTGCCTTCTCCGCCGCCGTGTAGTGCGGGACGTCCCTCCACTCGGCGACGGAGTCGACCTTCTCCTCCGCCACGTTCGCCTTGCGCAGCAGGTCGGAGTGGTACTCGATGCACCTGCCGCAGCCGTTCATGATGCTGACCCGCAGGCAGATCAACTCGACGTAGTCCTTGTCCAGTCCGGTTTTCTCGGCGGCCGCGGACAGGTCCAGAAGCGCCTTCATCGCGCCGGGCACGGACATGATCGGGTTGGCGATCCTCATCTTCGTTCTCCCTGTCTTCGTCGTCTTCTGCTTGGTCGACCCGGCAGGCGACGCGGATGTGACAGGTCCTTCGAAGATTTTCCTACGCGCTGAGCCCCTGACCGAGACCTCCGTCGACCGGCAGGTCCGCGCCCGTGGTGAAGGTGGCCTCGAACGCCAGGAAGAGCACCGCGTCGGCCACCTCGTTCGCGGCGCCGTGCCGTTTGAGCGGCGTGATCTCGTCGCCTTCCCGCTTGAAGGCCTCCAGAACGTCCTGCGACACACCGGTCACGCCCATCGACGGCGTGTCGATGAAGCCGGGACTGACCACGTTGACCCGGACGTTGCGCGGTGCCAGCTCCGCCGCGAACGACCTGCCGAACGACCGCACGGCCGCCTTGGCCCCGGAGTAGACGCTCAGCGCCTTCGCACCGCCGGTCTGCGCGATCGACGTGGTGAAGACGATCGACCCGCCTTCTTCGATGAGCGGCGCCAGCTGCTGCGCGGTGAAGAACGCGCCTTTGGTGTTCACGTCGAACGTGCGGTCGTAGTCGTCGGGCGTGACGTCCGCGAATTCGTACAGCGTCGCGTAGCCGACGTTGATGAAGAGCAGGTCGATGCCGCCCAGCCGCTCTTCGACCTCCTGCCTGAGCTTGGTGATGTCCTCGAGGCTCGCCGCGTCCGAGGCGATGGCGTGCGCCTTGATGCCCTCGGCCTTCTCCGTCGTGCGGCCCGTGAGCAGCACTTCGGCACCGCCCTCGATCAGCTTGTCGACCACCGCACGACCCATGCCGTGCGTACCGCCCGTGACGACGGCCTTCTTCCCCAGGTACTTCACTTCCGGATCACCTCGATGACACTCGCGATGCTGTGCGCGCCGTGGCCGTTGCGCTGGGCTCGTTCGAACAGGTCGTGCAGGGCCTGCGGAATCGTGGTGTCGAGGCCTTGTTCCCGGTTGGCCTCGGTGAGCAGGCGCAGTCCCGACACGTTGATGTCCAAGGCGGACACATCGGTCTCGTAGTTCCTGTGCTGGGTGACCTCGCCCATCTCGGGCAGCATGGCGCCGAGCTCGGTCAGCCAGTCCGCGACCATCGGCGTGAACCGCTCCGGCGCGATGCCCTCGGTGCCCATCAACGCGACCGCCTGCAGGTAGCCGCCGAAGGCCGCCCACATGATGCCGAGCAGGGCCAGGTCGTAGAGCGCCGCCAGTCCCGCGTCCGCACCCACGTGGACGGGCTCGCCGAACACGTCGAGCACGTGGTGGTTCTCGTTGCCGCTGAACAGGATCCGCGCCTTCGGTGTGCCGACCTGCTGCGGCACGGCCATGATCACACCGTCGACGTACTCGACACCGTTCTCCTTCGCCCACCGCGCAGTGGCACGGGCCTGTTCCGGCGTACCGGACGTCAGGTTGACCAGAATCTTGATCTCGTCGGTGAGCAACGGCTGCTGAACGTCGTAAGTGGACAGACAGGTGACAACGACGTCACTCTTGAACGCTTCTCCAGGCGTGGCAACACTTCTGGCGCCCGCCAACGTCTTGGGCGTGCGGTTCCACGTGGTCACTTCATAGCCCTCGTTCACGAGAGCGGTGGCGAGCGCGCCGCCCATCCGGCCGAGGCCGAGCACGCTCACGGTTTTCTTGATCCCCATGCCCGCAATGCTGGTTCTGCCACTGTCATTGCGACAAGTACCTACTATTTAGTCAGGTACCCACCTTTTGGTAAGGATCCTGGATGAAGCCACGACAGTACGCATGCGGCCTCGACGCGGCGATCGACGTGATCGGCGGACGCTGGAAAGCACTGATCCTCTGGGCACTGCACCACGGCCCGATGCGCACCGGCGAACTGCGCCGGTCCGTGTCGGGCATCAGCGAGAAGATGCTCATCCAGGTGCTGCGCGAGATGGAGTCGGACGAGATCGTGCACCGCGAGGTGTTCCACGAGGTGCCGCCACGCGTCGAATACTCGTTGACACCGCTGGGAGTCCGCCTGAACGACGCGCTGCTGCCGTTGGGCGGCTGGGGCGAGGACAACATGAAGGCGATCGCGCGCCGCCGAGGCGTCGAACCAGCGCCTAGGCATTGAGCAGCAGGCGCTCGGCCCACTGCGGAAGTTCATGACCTCGGGCCGCGGCGGCCTCCCGCACCCGGACCCGGAGCGGTCCGGGCAGCCGCGCGACGTCCAGCCGTTGCTTGATCCGGCTCTTGTCGACGAGCAGAATCCGGGCCGCTCCCGCGTCGTGGCGTTCGCCTGCCTGCTCGTCCTGGAGCGCCATGACGATCTCCGCGATCGGCACGTCCCTCAGAACCAGTCCGGGCACGTCCTCGTAGGGCGGCTTGCCGACACCGGCCGCGCACCAGGCCAGCCGTTCCGGTCGTTCGGCCGATGGCAGCCCTGGGCCGGGCAGGCCGTGTTCCTCCAGCCAGTGCGGTCGCGGTCCTCAGCGCGTGACAGATCGACGAGGGTCTCGCCGTGCCACTCGATCTCGGAGACGCGGACGCTCGCGGCACCGCGCAGTACGTCGTCCAGCGCCGAGAACGTCATCGGTCGAGATAAACGACAGTCGCGTCGTCGGAAACCTTCGTGCGCGGCCAGTCGACGGCCTTGGAGTCTTCCTTTTCGACCTGACGCATCTTGCGGATCAGGTCGTCCGGCCCGTTGGCAGCCATCAGTTCGAGCGCCTTGGGCCAGTCGAAGAGGTTGAACAGGTCCACCGCCCGCGCGGCACCGTCGGAGAGGATCGCGACGCGCCGCACGTCCTGCAACGGCACCTCGCCCGTGAGCGCGTGCTCGACGTCAGCAGGCTTCGCGCCGGCTGTGCGGTTGGTCTGCGTGTCGCTCACGACGAGCAACTCGCGCTTGGTGTCGACCACAACGGTGGCGTCCCCGAGCACCAGGTAGCGCAGCACGCCGTCCTTGATCTGAACCAGCCCGACGGCCGCACTGGGGCTGTCCGGATGATCGAGATCGCAGCCGCCGCCGTGCAGCGCCGCGGTCTGCTCGACGGCCCCTGCCAGCGCCGCAGCGGGATCGAGGTGCGCGACCCGGAGGATTTCGGCGGACAATTGATCGGCGAACCAGCCGACGCCGTGCTCGCAGCCGGTCTCCGGCTTCGCGGTCACACCGTCGAGCACGGCGAGGAGGTTCGGCCCGACCAGCGCGCGATCCTCGCTGGGCGCCGTCGTCCGGCCTGCCTCTGTCGCCATCTGCGTGCGCACGCGCCGATCCTGTCACGGGCGATATTGCTCGATCAACTCCAGATATCTGTCTCTTCCGTAGAGGACGAACCTGTATTTCCGCCCGGACCTGGTGTGCACGGTGAAGCCGGGCGGAAGAACACCGACCGTGAACGTGGCGACACTCTGAACATCCGCGAGACTGATTTCTATTCGCTCAGCCTTGAAGTTGAATGCGTGAGCTTCGAAGAGAAGCCGGAGATCCGTCAGCGTGAGACGACCTCCCACCTGAACAAATCCGAACACGAGCCGAGAAGCGCTCCTCTTTTCGAGAATCTCCTCACCCGTGCCCCGCAGATCGAACTGCTGCCTGATGATGGCGTCACTGAAGTGGCGACGATAGTACGGCTGAAGCAGCTCGCTCTCCGGAGCTTCCACCGGCAGTCCCGGATCAGGAACCGTCGGAGCAGCCACCAGCACGCCCTTGAGCAGCGATGACACCGCCACCTCCGTGGGACCACCGGTGAAGTCGGCGAACTGGATGGCCCGCAACACCGCGTGCTCCTGCCCACCCGCACGAACGAGCACCGGAACAACCGGCTTGCACATTCGGGTCGCCACGGACAACTCCCAGAGACACCACTGAGACAGGAGCATCTCCGGCGTCACGATGCAGACAAACCTGTCGCATTTCTCAATCTTCTCCCTGATCATCCCCTTCCAGGTCTGCCCCGGCAGCAGTTCCCAGTCGATCCAGACGTCGTATTGGGCCTCGATGAGCAGGTTCGCGATTTGCCGCGCATCTTGGACATCACGCCTGGAGTAGGAGATGAACACGTCCACCAGCATCGCCGATCGTCGAACAATGGGCTTCGGTCGGCAGGATCGTAGCGACAGACCGGCTCGACCTGCGGTGGCGCGGCGCGACGGCTCAAGCCCGAAGTGGCTGCGTCACGCCCGATGCCCAAGTCGCACTCGACCGGGCAACACTACAAAGGCCCTGTGACCAGTTGACCTGGTCACAGGGCCTTCATCCTGTGTGGCGGGTAGAGGATTCGAACCTCTGTAGCTTTCGCGACGGATTTACAGTCCGCTCCCATTGGCCGCTCGGGCAACCCGCCCCACACCGTCGTAACGGTGCGGGCAGAACAATACATAACCCCTTCGGGAGTCCCCAAATCGGGGTACCCCAGTAGCATCGACGCTGGCTGTGACCCCGAGATCGTTGAGGAGTGAAGTCGTGGCGGACCCGTCGTTCGACGTGGTGAGCAAGGTGGACCGGCAGGAGGTCGACAACGCGCTCAACCAGGCGGCCAAGGAGCTGAGCACGCGCTTCGACTTCCGCGGGACCAACACCACCGTGGCCTGGGCCGGTGAGGAGGCGATCGCTTTCTCCTCCGAGACCGAGGAGCGGTGCAAGGCGGCGATCGACGTCTTCCAGGAGAAGCTGGTCAAGCGCAACATCTCGATGAAGGCGTTCGAGATCGGCGAGCCCGCGGTGTCCGGAAAGGTGTTCAAGGTCACGGGAAATCTCGTGCAAGGCATCACTTCGGAGAAGGCCAAGGAGATCGCCAAGAAGATCCGCGACGAGGCGCCCAAGGGCGTGCAGGCGCAGATCCAGGGTGACCAGTTGCGGGTGTCCGGCAAGAAGAAGGACCACCTGCAGGACGTCATCGCCCTGCTGAAGGGTTCCGACTTCGGCATCGCCCTCCAGTTCACCAACTACCGGTGAAGGGCATCGTTCTCGCCGGTGGCAGCGGCACGCGCCTGCACCCGATCACGCAGGCCGTCTCCAAGCAGCTGCTGCCGGTGTACGACAAGCCGATGATCTACTACCCGCTGTCGGTGCTCATGCTGGCCGGCATTCGCGAGGTGCTGATCATCTCGACGCCCACGGACCTGCCGCAGTTCCGCCGGCTGCTGGGCGACGGATCGCAGTGGGGCATGAGCTTCTCGTACGCCGAGCAGGCCGCGCCGAACGGGCTCGCGGAGGCGTTCATCATCGGCGCGGACTTCGTCGGGGACGACGACGTGGCGCTGGTGCTGGGCGACAACATCTTCTACGGCCAGGGTTTCTCCACCACGCTGCAGCAGCAGGTGTCCTCTTTGGACGGCTGCGTGCTGTTCGGGTACCAGGTGAAGGACCCCGAGCGGTACGGCGTGGGCGAGGTCGACGCGACCGGCAAGCTGCTGTCCATCGAGGAGAAGCCCGCGCAGCCGAAGTCGAACCGGGCGATCACCGGGCTCTACTTCTACGACAACGGCGTGGTGGACATCTCCCGCAACCTCAAGCCGTCGCCGCGTGGCGAGCTGGAGATCACCGACGTCAACCTGCACTACCTGCGCGAGGGCCGGGCGCAGCTGGTGGACCTGAGCCGCGGGTTCGCATGGCTCGACACCGGCACGCACGACTCGCTGCTCGAGGCTGGGCAGTTCGTGCAGGTGCTGGAGCACCGGACCGGTGTGCGCATCGCGTGTCCTGAGGAGATCGCGCTGCGCATGGGCTTCATCTCGGCCCAGGAGTGCTACGCGCTCGGCGAGAAGCTCGGCAAGTCCGGGTACGGCGAGTACCTCATGGCCGTGGCGACGGCAGGGCGTTAGCCGGCCCGGCGCGCCATCTCTTCCAGCCTGCGGATGCGGTCGGCGATCGGCGGGTGGGTCGAGAACCACTTCGCGAACTGCTCCCCCGAACGGAACGGGTTCGCGATCATCAGGTGGCTCTGCGACACCACCTCCGGCTCCGGTGCGAGCGGCGCCGCCCGCGTCCCCAGGTCGATCTTGTGCAACGCGCTGGCCAGTGCCAGCGGGTCGCCGGTGAGCTCGGCGCCGGACGCGTCGGCCTGGAACTCGCGCGAGCGGCTCACGGCCAGGCGCACCACGGTCGCGGCGATCGGGCCGAGCAACGCGATCAGCAGCAGGCCGACCGGGCCTGGGCCGTCGTCGTCATCGCCGCCGCCGAAGATCCCGGCGAACAGGGCCAGGTTCGCGAGCATCGTGATCACGCCGGCCAGCGCACCGGCCACGCAGCTGATCAGGATGTCGCGGTTGTAGACGTGTGCGAGCTCGTGGGCGAGCACGGCGCGCAGTTCACGTTCGTCGAGCAGGTCCAGGATGCCCGTGGTGCAGCACACGGCGGCGTTGCGCGGGTTGCGGCCCGTCGCGAACGCGTTCGGTGCGACGGTCGGGCTCAGGTACAGCCTCGGCATGGGCTGGCGAGCCTTGAACGAGAGCTCCCGCACGATCGCGAAGAGCACGGGCTGCTCCACCTGCGACACCTGCTGGGCCCGCATCGCCCGCAGCGCGAGCTTGTCGGAGTTGAAGTACGCGTAGGCGTTCACGCCCAAGGCCAGCAGCAGGCCGATGACCAGTGCCGTCCGTCCGAACAGGCCGCTGATCACCACGATCAGCGCGCTCATCCCGCCGAGCAGCACGGCCGTCTTCAACCCGTTGATGTGCTTGTGCACGGTTTTGCCTCCGGGTCTTTTACGTCCTACCTCTCAACGAACCGGGCCGCCTGCCAGTTCCGCTGGCCGTTTCCGGCGCGGCCTCTGCTGCCGGGTCGAGCGGTGGTGGCGGTGGCACCTTCTCCACCCACGTGGCCAGCACGTCCCGTTCGTGGACCAGCTCCGCGACGGCGCCCTCGCCCTCGATCGAGCCCGTTCCCGGATAGCCGAACTCCGGTGCCCAGTGCAGGGCGTCGAACGGGCAGACCTCGACGCAGATGCCGCAGTACAGACACTGGCCGTAGTCGATCGCGAACCGGTCGAGCACGTTGCGGCTGCGCGGGCGGGCGCTTCCCGGCTGTTCCTCGACTTCGGTGTGGCTCGTGATGTGGATGCACCAGTCAGGACACTCGCGCGCGCAGATCATGCAGACCGTGCAGTTGGCGTCCAACAGCGCGATGACGCCCCTCGTACGCGGCGGAAGGCTGTTTTCTGGCCCGGTCACGACTGCTCCTCTTCACGGCGCGGACCCCAGGACGGGTCCGGCACTCCGGGTGGTGCGGTGCGGCGGCGGCTCGGGGCACTGGTGTTGTCCTCGCCGGGTTCAAGACTGCCTGGCCATGGGCGCACGACCCGTGAGACCAGCACGAAGTCCTTGCGCAGCGGGTGGCCCTGGAAGCTGTCCGGCAGCAGCAGGTGCTCCGGTTCGCTGCCGACGGTGATCCCGAACATCTCCGCGGCCTCGCGCTCGTGCCAGTGTGCGCCCTTCCAGAGGTGGGCGACGCTCGGCAGCGCGTCGTTCTCGGCGATCTCGGTCCGCAGCATGACGCCTTCGCGTGTCTGCGGGTTGATGACGTGCAGGAACACCGCGTGGCGTTGACCTGCGGCTCCCGGCCGACCCGCGTCCTCGACGCCGAGCCAGTCGAACATGGTGCAGCCGCTGTCGTGGTGCTCGGTCGCGGTGGTGAGCCAGTCGGCGAGCTCGACGTGGTGGACGGTCTGACCGAAAGCCGTCTTGGGCGCCGTTTTCGGGGCGGTCATGCGTTCACCAGCTTGTGCAGCGCCTTGAGGCCTTCGAGCAGGGCTTCCGGGCGCGGCGGGCAGCCGGGAACGGCGACGTGGACCGGCAGGGCCTGGTCGATCCCCTTGGTGACGCTGTAGGAATCCCAGTACGGGCCGCCGGTGTTGCTGCAGGCGCCCACGGAGATCACGTAGCGGGGTTCGGGCATGGCCTCGTAACTGCGGATCACAGCAGGCAACATGACGTCGGTGACGGTGCCGGAGACGACGAGAACGTGTGCCTCGCCCGCGCCGTCGACCGGCGTGACGCCGAGGTCGGGAAGGCGGTCGAGAGCTGCCATCACTTCGACCCCGCAGCAGGCGAGTCCGAGTTCGAGCACGGTGACCTGGTAGGTGGTGCCCCATTCCAGGCGAGCGGAAGCCGTCACAACTGGCGAGGGTAATACTTGGGGGCCTGCCGGCTTGCGCCTGGCAGACCCCCACCCCCCAATGATTCCCCCCGGAATCGGCTCCCACGCGTGGTCGCCGGAGATAGCTTTGTACACCGCCCGATAAGAGTCCAGAGATTTACCAACAGGATCTGCAGATAATTTCCCTGCGAAATGCGGTCAAGTTCAGTTCAACTGATCGGTAGAACATCAGAGAGGGTCTCGATGTCCGGCTCGTCCCAGTTGGTGCTCCCCACGAGCACCACCCTGCACCGCCTGCTGAACATGCCTCCTGCCCTGCTGGACACCACGATGGACCAGCTCAGGACGTTGCTGACGGTGCACGAGACCCGGTCGGCGCTGCGGGCGGCGAGGGCGTTGGGACGCGAGCAATCAAGCGTGCAGAAGCAGCTGGACACGTTGAACAGGAACTTCCAGCAACTGTGCGGCGAACCGCTCGTGGTGAAGCAGGGACGCGGAAGAGACGTGCTGTTCACGCCGACTGGTGAGTCGCTCGTCGAATTGGCACGGGACACCCTCGCGGAGTGGCTCGACGGAATTCACGAGTGCCGCCGCAAGCTCGGCACGACCGTCACCGTCGGCACGACGCGATACATGCTCGACACGCTCGCGAAGGCGTGGCACCACGTCGCGGACGAGTTCCGCGAGCGCGACGTGGACCTCAAGGTCGTGCACATCCGCACCAAGGACATCTGGACGAAGCTCGAGACGCAGGAGGTCGACATCGTGTGCGGCAGCGTCGTGACGCGGGCCGGCGCGGACTGGGAGCGGCCCGAGTTCGACGTGATCGAGTGGCGCCGCGGCGGGCTGGCGTTGCTGACGAATCTGCCGGAGACGGTTGTCGGCGACCGCGTGCGGGTACCTCAGCTGAGATCGGTCCCGTTGGTCGTGCCGGGGGCGGGGCTGATCGCCGAGTTCCTGCGGGGCTGGTTCGGGCCGGACTACCGCCAGGGGCTCGACATCGCGGCCGAGATCGACGAGATCCAGTACGGCATCTCGCTGCTGCGCTCGAACCTCGTCCAGGGAGCCATGATCGTGACGTCTGGTTTGGGCGTGGTGGCGTCGAACAACGAGCTCCGGGAGGGAGGCGGCCTCCGGGTCGTCGAGCTCGCAGATGACTCGATGGAGCGGCTTGTGGGCGTTTTCGCCCGAACGGACGAGCTGTCGAAGCATCCGGCGGATCACCCGCTGAACCTGCTGTGGTCGGCCTTCAAAGCAGAAGCGCCCCGGCCGTAGCCGAGGCGCTTCCGATGTTTCCTGCTACTTCTTCGCGGGTGTCATGGCGTCGTGCTCAGGCCTCCGCTGTTCGACTTTGGGACGCTGCTGGGCTTTGGCCATCTTGGCCAGCCAGTTCGTCGCCTCCGAGCGGACCTTCGCCAGCTCGTCGTCGCGTGCCTGTTGCTCGTTCATCGGCCACTCCCTGCGTTCGGGGATCGCTTCGATGGGAGCACTACCGGGCGTGTGCCCGCTAGGGCCGCCATGCTTGTGGGTGAACCTGATTGACAGCATCGCTCGTCGATACGTTTCACGCACCCCGACACGGCGCGATTGGCCCCTTTAGTACCCCCGGTACCCGCCACCCAGGTTCATGGAAACCAACCCTGGGTGGTTGTTGAAGCCGCCGTAGCGGGCGTAGGTGTAGCGAACGCCCGCGATGATGTTGTCTACCGGCGCGAGGATGTTGTCGTAACCGGCCAGCTTGTAGGCCCGGAACGTCGGGTCGATGCACTGCATGAGGCCCTTGGACGGCGTGCCGCGCATCGCGTTGGAGTCCCAGTTGTTCACGGCGTTGGGGTTGCCGTTCGACTCCTTCATGATGATCGTGTAGATCTCATCGACGCTGCCGTTGTCGATGTTCGTGCCGTTGGCCTGCAGGACCTTGATGGCTTCCTTGATCCAGCCCTCGACCTCGCGCTGCTTGGCCGGCTTGCGCATCTCGATCTGACGCTCGGCCTCGGCCTTGGCGGCCGCCTCGCGCTGAGCGTGCGCGTCCGCGGCGACCTTCGTGGCCTGCTCGAAGGTCTGCATGGCGTACATCTGCTGGAACTGCAGCAGACGACCGACCTCACCACCGGGGTTGACGTCGTGGATCGTCTGGATCGACTTCACCTGCTGGTCGGGAATGGCACCCAGCTCGGCCGCACCTGCGGCCAGTTCCGTCGAGGACCCGCTGGTCGCGGCGTTGGCGATGGCGGCGGTGCCGGCGGCGACACCTGCTGCGACGACGATGGCGCTCACGCGGTGGGCGAGCGGAACCTTGTCGTCCTCGACGCGATGTGCGCCGGGTTTCACTTCAGCTGTGGGCACGACCGTGTACACGGTTCGGCCGGCGGCCTTGCTGTGCCGGGCCAAGGGGGAGCCTCCTGCGTCGGGGAGCTTGGTCTCCGGCAAACCCGGGCGGGGGATTCCTGGGGGACTTTGGACCCTTGGTGCTGTGGTTCCTGTGTCCTGCCGGTGACCAAACCGTTATCGGCGGGCGAGAACGTAACCTCGCGTCACGAGCGCAGGCAAGCTTGAGCGCCCGTTGGGTGACTCTCGTCACGTTTCCGATGAGTCGGGCTATCCGTTGCTGACAGACAGTCAGCGAGCCGCTTGCATCCTGTTTAAGTTCATCGTTGCCTCCTGACGAACTGGCGGAGCTGTCTGTTAGTTCGGTGTGAGCCCGGCTCTCGTTATGGGTTACGTCCACGACCACGCGATCGAGTGATGCGATCACGCTTCGTAGTGTTGTTGGGGTGTGTGGGGCTGACCTGCGCGGACTTGATCGCTGGACAGCGTCTTCTGCCGTTCTGAAGAGGGGTACGGAGAGAGCGCTTCAGCGGTTCACGGCACTATGAATCTCATGGGGGACCACGATCGTGAGGCCGCGCGCCGAGCCGTGCGCGAGGCACGGCTCGAGGCAGCGCGGCCCTGGTGGCAGAAGCGCTTCTTCGCCTGGCTGACCGCTGTCCCACGGCGTTTCTGGCGAGGACTCAAGTGGTGGGGCACCGAACTGGGCGAAGTGCTGCTCTGGTGGGCCGCGCTGGGCCTGCTGTTCGCCGTCGGGCTGCTCGCCTGGTGGGCCTGGCGGACGCTGTTCTAACGACGGCGCCGCTGCTCCAGCGCCTTGAGCACCCAGTCAGGGCTGTCGCCGGGGCTCTCGTTGAACGCGATCGCGGCGTCCGGCTGGTGCCAGTGCACCAGGTTGACCACGGTCTGGAAGAGCTCGAGCAGCCCCGGCCCCTTGCGGATGCCACCGCCGACCAGCACGGCGTCGTACTGCTTCAGCTTCAGCTGCTCGACGATCTTGGCCTGGGCGCGGCCGTCCAGTTCGGCGAAGTCGATGAGGAGCAGTTCCTGGTTCAGGCCCAGCTCGGCGAACGCCTTGCTGCCTTGCTCGATGCCGGCGGCCACGGGAGCCGGGTCGAAGCCGGGGATGGTGTACGGATCGAAGCCGATCGAAAGGATGTTGGGCACTCCCCCGAGGCTAGGCCTTCGGAGGCGTCGGTGACGCCTGCCCGTTCTTCCGTGGGTAGCGCTACCTGGACTGGACGCTCGAGGACCCGGCGGGGCAGGACACGGCTCAGCAGGAGCAGTTGCCGTCCGCACATGCCGCGACGGCGAACCCGCCGATGGCCTTGCTGCTGCGCGGCGGAGCCGTAGTGGGTTCGCTCGACTGGTGCGCGGTCATCGACGCTCTCCATGGGGGTCGGCCAGTTCGGCGAACGGCAGTGGGCAACACGAGCTGGCCGCACACGCCACGAGGTCGTCGCAGCCGGCGTCCAGTGCGTCGAGCAGCGACGTGCGGATGGTGTTGAGGTCGGAGATGCGCGCCTCCACTTCTTCGAGCTTGGCGCGGGCGCGAGATTGCAGTCCGAAGTCAGCGGCTCCATGCCGATGACGGCCGGCATCGAGCAGGTCGGCGACCTCCTCGAGGGTGAAGCCGAGTCGTTGGGCAGCCTTGATCACCCGCAGCGTCGTCACGGCTTCTGCCGGGTACATCCGGTGGCCGCCCAGCGAGCGCTCCGGTTCGGCCAGCAGGCCGCGGCGCTCGTAGTAGCGCAGGGTCTGGATGTTCACCCCGGCCGCCTCGGCGACCTGGCCCGTGCGCAGCAGGTCCGTCATCTGCCTACTCCTGACGCGCGGGGTTCGAGGCCGTCAAGCACGTCCGTGTGGGCGGGAGGAACCTCGACATCGAGGTGAAGCGCCTGCTCAGCGTGAACGAACGTGAAGACGAAGAACGAACAGCACTGGCTTTCCCTCGCGGTGAGATCCCGTGCGGTCGCCTCCACCTCCGCGCCGGCCTTGAGCGTCAGCCGCAAGTGCGTTCCGTCCGCCCGCTGCACGTCGGTCAGAGCTGCCGTGAAGAGGGCGTCGAACTCGGCGATCCGCAGCGGCTGCTGAGCGGTCGGGAGGGTGCAGGCCTGCGGCGCCCAGGCCTGGCCCCTGTCGGTCTCCGTGGTGGCCATGTTCCGACGGTAAACCCGTACCCCGGTACAGGATGCAAGTCTGATCCAGGGCCTGCCACTGACCACCGATCGCTAGCATCGCAAGCCATGCGCGCCGTCTTCCCCGGCTCCTTCGACCCGGCCACGCAGGGACACCTCGCCGTGGCGCGTCGGGCCGCGGGCATGTTCGACGAGGTCGTCATGTGCGTGCTGACCAACCCGATGAAGACCGGCCGGCTCCCCCTCGCCGAACGACTGGCCTTGCTGGCGGACATGACCAGCGACCTGGCCAACCTCACGGTGGACTCCAGTGCGGGCCGGCTACTGGTCGACTACTGCCGCGGGGCGGGGGTCGACGTGATCGTGCGCGGCGTGCGCACTGGAGCCGACCTGGAGCGCGAGTTGCCGATGGCTCAGATGAACCGTCACCTGAGCGGCCTCGAAACGCTCTTCGTCCCGACCGATCCCGCGCAGGCGTACATCTCCTCCACCGCCGTCGTGGCGACGGCGCGGCGGTAGCGACGAAATCTGCGCTGGTGAAGGCCCGTTTCGGACCTTCAGCCAGCGCAGATCGCAGACTGCGTGGGCGAGGTCTAGCCGCGCAGTTCCATCGTGCAGCACTTCGGGCCGCCGCCCGACTTGCGCAGTTCCGAGATGTCCACGAACACGGGCTCGAACCCGCGCCGCGCCACCTGCTCGGCCAGGTGTGTGGCTTCTACCGGCATGACGACGTGCTTGCCGTCGGACACGGCGTTGAGGCCGAGGCAGACCGCGTCGTCGTCGTTGGCGATCACGGCGTCCGGGAAGAGCCGGCGAAGAACGGCCTGCGAGCCCGGCGAGAACGCCTCCGGGTAGTAGGCGACCAGGGGGGTCGGGGACTGGTCGTCGAGCATGAACAGGGCGACGTCCAGGTGGTAGAAGCGCGGGTCGACCAGTTGCAGTGACACCACGGGCACGCCGAGGACTTCTTGGGCCTCGGAGTGGGCGCCTGGGTCGGTGCGGAAGCCGGTGCCGGCGAGCAGCAGGGAGCCGGTCCAGGTGAAGTCGCCCTCGGCCTCGTTCACGGCGGTGGGCATGACCACGGACTTGTAGCCGGAGGCCAGGAACCAGCGGCGGAAGTGGTCGGCTTCGGCTGAGCGTTGGGGGGCGCGGAAGCGGGAGCCTAGGACGCGGCCGTCGATGACGGTGCCGCTGTTGGCGGAGAAGACCATGTCGGGGAGGCCGGCCACCGGGTCGATGACGTTGACCTCGTGGCCCAGGCGCTCGTAGGTCTCCTTCAGGGCCGTCCACTGCTCCACTGCCAGCGAGGTGCTGGTGGGCCGGGTCGGATCCATCCACGGGTTGATGGCGTACTCCACCGTGAAGTACGTCGGCGGGCACATGAGGTACCGACGGGTCGTCGGCATGCGCGTCGGCGCGAGGGGCGTGGCGATGTCGAGCGTGATCGGCTCGCCGGGCCCGGAGATGGATACGGTCATGGATCGAAATGTAAAGGGCCGTTGGACCATCGAACAACGCCGCGACATTGCGTTAACTAGGGCAGAATGTTGCGTGTGGACAGCATCGACCAGCGAATCATTTCGTGCCTCATGGCCAACGCACGGTCCAGCTACGCGGAGATCGGGAAAGAGGTGGGGCTGAGCGCTCCCGCGGTGAAGCGGCGGGTGGACAAACTGCTGGACAACGGGGTGTTGCGGGGGTTCACGGCGGTGGTGGACCCGGAGGCGCTCGGGTGGGGCACCGAGGCGTTCGTCGAGGTGCACTGCAAGGGCAACGTCGCGCCGCACGACATCCAGCACCGGCTGGAGCCAATGGCCGAGGTCAGTGCTGCTTACACGGTGTCTGGAGCGGCGGACGCGATCGTGCACCTCAGGGCTGCCGACATCCATCACCTGGAGACGGCGCTGGAGCGGCTGCGGGCCGTGGAGATCATCGATCGGACCGTGTCGACGGTCGTGCTGTCCCGGCTCCTGGACCGGCCGCTCGCGCCCTAGAGTCCGGGGCATGGCCGAGGTTCTGCTGGAGCACAACGATTCCGTCGCCGTGATCACGATCAACGATCCGGACCGGCGCAACGCCCTCACGATCGACCTGTCCCGGGAACTCGCGGACAAGGTCGAAGAAGGAGAGCAGACAGCCAACGCGCTGATCATCACGGGTGCGCCGCCCGCGTTCTGCGCCGGCGCGGACCTCACGCAGCTCGGCAACTCCAAGGACGAAGGCCTCAAGCAGATCTACCGGGGCTTTCTCGCCGTGGCCAACGCCACCATCCCGACGATCGCCGCGGTCAACGGCGCGGCGGTCGGCGCCGGGCTCAACCTCGCGCTGGCGGCCGACGTCCGGATCGCGGGGCCCAAGGCGCGGTTCGACGCCCGGTTCCTGCAGCTCGGCATCCACCCCGGCGGTGGCATGACGTGGATGCTGCAGAGGATCACCGACAAGCAGACCGCCACGGCGATGACGCTCTTCGGACAGATCCTCGACGCCGACCAGGCCGTGGCGAAAGGGCTGGCCTACGCGAAGGCCGAAGACCCACTGGCAGTAGCGAAAGAGCTGGCAAAACACTCCGCCGATGCTCCAGGCGAACTCGTGCGGACCATCAAGGCGACGATGCGGCTGACCGATGTTCTCGACGACCACGCGGAGGCGGTCGAGACGGAGCTGCGGCCACAGGTCGCTTCGATCGACACTCCAGAGTTCGCTGCGAGGCTTGCCGCGATGAAGGCTCGGATCAGCGGACGTTAAGTGTTACCTTTGGTAACAGGTATCGAGGGTGACGTCTGCCGCATTCGGGTATCCGCTGGTAGTGCTGTGCTTACCGTCTAGTTAAGGACCCGGTGCGGCAGATGGGACAGTTCGTCTCGCCTGGTGGTACACGGCCCGTCTCGCAGGCGGTCCCGGCGACTACCCTCGTGGTGGGGCACGGCCACCCTTGGAGAGAGGTATCGGCGTAGGAATGAGCACTGAGACTCGCAAGCTGGATCGCGTTGTGATCCGCTTCGCCGGCGACTCCGGTGACGGCATGCAGCTCACCGGAGACCGGTTCACGTCGGAAGCGGCGGCGTTCGGCAACGACCTCGCCACGCAGCCCAACTTTCCCGCCGAGATCCGCGCACCACAGGGCACGCTGCCCGGTGTGTCGTCGTTCCAGCTGCACTTCGCCGACTACGACATCCTGACGCCCGGCGACCGTCCCGACGTTCTCGTCGCGATGAACCCCGCCGCGCTCAAGGCGAACGTCGTCGACCTGCCGGACGGCGGCATCCTCATCGTCAACACCGACGAGTTCACCAAGCGGAACCTGACGAAGGTCGGGTACGACTCGAACCCGCTCGAGGACGACTCCCTCGAGAAGTTCCAGGTGCACAAGGTCGCCATGGCGACGATGACCATCGGCGCGCTCGAGGAGACCGGGCTCGGCAAGAAGGACGCGGAACGCGCGAAGAACATGTTCGCGCTCGGCCTTCTGTCGTGGATGTACCACCGGCCCACCGAAGGCACGGAACGGTTCCTGCGCGAGAAGTTCGCGAAGAAGCCGGACATCGCCGAGGCCAACGTCCTGGCGTTCCGCGCCGGCTACTACTACGGCGAGACCACGGAAGCCTTCGCGGTCACGTACGAGGTGGCGCCGGCGAAGCTGAACGTCGGCACGTACCGCCAGATCACCGGCAACACGGCGACGGCGTACGGCATCGTCGCGGCGGCCCAGCTCTCGAAGCTGCCCGTCGTGCTCGGCACGTACCCGATCACGCCGGCGTCGGACATCCTGCACGAACTGAGCAAGCACAAGAACTTCGACATCACGACCGTGCAGGCGGAGGACGAGATCGCGGGCATCGGCATCGCCCTCGGCGCGTCCTACGGCGGCGCGATCGGTGTGACGTCGACATCCGGTCCCGGTATCGCTCTGAAGTCCGAGACCATCGGCCTCGGCGTGATGACCGAACTGCCGCTGCTGGTGATCGACGTGCAGCGCGGTGGCCCGTCCACCGGTCTGCCGACGAAGACCGAGCAGGCCGACCTGCTGCAGGCGATGTTCGGCCGCAACGGCGAGTCGCCGGTGCCGATCGTGGCGCCGCAGTCCCCATCGGACTGCTTCGACGCCGTGGTCGACGCGACCAGGATCGCGCTGAAGTACCGCACGCCGGTGCTGTTCCTGTCCGACGGCGCGATCGCGAACGGCTCCGAGCCGTGGCTGATCCCGGACGTCGACACGCTGCCCGACCTGACCGTCGAGTTCGCGACGGACCCGGAGAACTTCCAGCCGTACTCCCGTGATCCGGAGACGCTGGCCCGTCCGTGGGCGGTGCCCGGCACTCCTGGTCTGCAGCACCGCATCGGCGGTCTGGAGAAGCAGGACATCACCGGCAACATCTCGTACGACCCGGAGAACCACGACCGGATGGTGCGCCTGCGCCAGGCCAAGATCGACGGCATCGAGGTACCGGACGTCGTGGTCGACGACCCGAGCGGCGAGGCGAAGGTCCTCGTCGTCGGCTGGGGTTCCTCGTACGGCCCGATCGGCGCGGCGGCACGGCGAGTCCGCAAGCTGGGCATGCCGGTCGCGCACGTGCACCTGCGGCACCTCAACCCGTTCCCGAAGAACCTGGGCGACGTGCTGAAGTCGTACGAAAAGGTCATCGTGCCGGAAATGAACCTGGGACAGCTGGCGTTGCTGTTGAGGGGGAAGTATCTGGTGGACGCCGTGTCGTACACCAAGGTGCAGGGCCTGCCGTTCAAGGCGGAAGAGCTGCAGGACGTGCTCGCTGACGTGATCAAGGGGGTGTCGGCGTGACTGCCATCGACATCGGGCTCCCCGGCCTGACCGGGGTTCCCACCACCGACGAGAAGCAGACGGCCAGGGACTACAAGTCCGACCAGGAAGTCCGCTGGTGTCCCGGCTGCGGCGACTACATCGTGCTCAACACCATGCAGTCGTTCCTGCCGTCGCTGGGTCTCAAGCGCGAGAACATCGTGTTCGTCTCGGGCATCGGGTGCTCGTCCCGGTTCCCGTACTACATGAACACCTACGGCATGCACTCCATCCACGGGCGTGCACCGGCCATCGCGTCGGGTCTCGCCGTGGCGCGGCCGGACCTGAGCGTGTGGGTGGTGACCGGTGACGGCGACGCGCTGTCCATCGGCGGTAACCACCTGATCCACACGTTGCGGCGCAACGTGAACCTCAAGATCCTGCTGTTCAACAACCGGATCTACGGCCTGACCAAGGGCCAGTACTCGCCGACCTCCGAGGAAGGCAAGGTCACCAAGTCGACCCCGCTCGGCTCGGTGGACCACCCGTTCAACCCGGTGTCGCTGGCACTGGGCGCGGAAGCCTCCTTCGTGGGCCGGGCGATGGACTCGGACAAGGCGGGCCTCACCTCGGTGCTGCGCCAGGCCGCCGAACACCGCGGGTCGGCGCTCGTGGAGATCTACCAGAACTGCCCGATCTTCAACGACGGCGCGTTCGACGTGCTGAAGGACGCGGACGAGGCACAGCGGCGGATCATCAACGTCGTCGACGGCGAGCCGATCCGGTTCGGCCGTGAGGGCGAGTACTGCGTGGTGCGCGAGGGCTTCGGGCTCGCGGTCGCCAAGTCCGCGGACGTGGACGCGAGCGACATCGTCATCCACGACGCGTCGGACCTGAACCTGTCGTTCGCGCTCTCGCGGCTTTCGACGCAGGACCTCACGCACACCGTCACCGGTGTGTTCCGGCGTGCGGACCGGGCGACGTACGACGACGGCGTGCGGGCGCAGGTCGCCGAGGCGAAGGCTGCCAAGCCCGCGGACCTCGGCAAGCTGCTGCACGGCAAGGACACGTGGACCGTGGTCGGCTAGTCCCCAGAACATGCGAAAGGCCCGCCAGCACGCTGCTGGCGGGCCTTTCGCATGTGGCCTGTCGACCGGTCAGGGCGCCGGTCGGAACCCTGCCTTCTCCGCGTCGGACTCGGTGCGGAACCACACGTCCGCCCGCGTCTCGCCGAAGTTCGCCGAGCCCTCGGTGTAGTAGCGACGACCGGTCAGGGTCGCCTTCACCGAGAAGTCCGCGGCCGGCGCGAGGCCGTCCGACTTGGGCAGCACCGAGCCGGGACCGAACGGGGAACGCGGGTTGAAGCCCTCCGGCTGCTGGAACCGCGAGGACGGGCCGGCGGGCGTGCCGTTGGGACGGCCACCCGTGGACGGCGAGAAGCCGACCGGGCGCGGCCGTGACGGCATTGCCGCGGCAGGTGCGGGTGCGGGCGGGGCTTCCGGCTTGGGCGACTCGAAGGCCGCGAACGCCGAGAAGGTCTGCTGCCGTTGCTGGGTGGTGCGGCGGGCTTCGCGGACCGGCAGGCCCGCTTCGGTGATCCGTTGCGGCAGATCGGTTTCGGGCTCGGGTTCCGGCTCCGGCGGGGCGGCGAGCAGCGGCTCGTCGCTCGGCACGAACGTCGGCACGAACGGCTGGTCGTTGGTCGGCTCCGGCAGCGTGCGGGTCTGACCGAGCGCGGGCAACGGCTCGTCGGCGTCCAGCAGCGGTTCGAACAGCGACCGCGGGTGGTCCACGACCGGTGCGGGAGCGACCTCTGCGGGGGCCTCGACGGCCTGGGAGGAGAAGGCGGCACCGACGCCGTTCGGGCGGCGCTCCGGGATCTGCTCGACCTCGGCGGGCGCACCGAACGCCGAGAACGGCGCGGGCGCGGGGGCACCGGCGTCCATGAACGGCGCGGGCGCGCCGCCGTTGCTGAACTCCTCGGCGTAACCGACCTCGGGCTCGACGAACTCCTCGAAGACCCGCTCGGCCTCCTCGTGCTCGGCCTGCCCAACCACGGCATGCCCGGCCTCCACCGGCTCGGGCTCGGTCTCCTGCGGCTCGCGGTAGGCGTGCGCGGATTCCTGCTCGGGTTCGGGCTCGGTGAACGTCTGCTCTTCGGCCAGCGTCGTCTCGAAGACGCCGTTGCGCACGTGCGGCGCGTCCAGGTCGATCGGCTCGATCAGGCCGGTCTGCTCGGCGGGCGACTCCGGCTCGACGAACCCGTCCAGATGACCGGAGAGCTCGTCGCGCATGCCGGGGAACTCACCGGTGAGGTCGCCGGCGGGCCAGCTGCTCTCCTCGACCGCGATGAACGTCGTCTGCTCGGACCGGGTGCCGGCGGGCTCGTCCTCCTGCTCACCGGCCTCGTCGAGGAACGCTTCCTGTTCCTCGTCCGCCCAGACCTCGCGCGGCTGGTAGATGAAGTCGTCGGCCTGCTCGTCGATCTCAGGGCCCGCGGTCGGTTCCGGGGCGGGGTGGGCGACCTCCGCGGTCGGCTCCACGACGGTGGGCACGTACGACGTCTGCTCGGCGGGGAGCTCGGGCTCGTCGTCGAAGTCGGCGGCCTCGAGACCGGACAGCGGCAGCACCGTGGTCTGCTCGGCGGGCGACTCCGGGGGAACGTCACCGGGAGAGAGTCGCTCGAACAGGGAACGCGGGCGGTCGTCCTCGGCCTCTGCCAGCGCCCTCTGCTCGGCCAGCTGCTCCTCGAAGCGGCGCTGGGACTCGTCCGGCTCCATGTACTGGCGGACCGGGGCGGACGGCTCTTCGTCGTACTCGGCCTCGGCGGGAGCGGCGACGGGCTCAGGTTCGGGCTCGGGCTCCGGCTGCTCGATGACCGGCAGCGGCGCCAGCGACGGCGTCGGCACGGGCTCACCGAAGTAGGCGGGCGGCTCCACGTACGGCGCGGGGGCGGGAGCGGGCGCGGGAGTCGGCGCAGGAACCGGCGCGGGCGGCGCCAGCATCTCGTCGCTCAGCGACCGCGGCGGCGCGTCGTCCCACTCGTCGACCTCGAAGTCGTCGTCACGAAGCTGCGTCGCGATCGGGGGTGCCGACCGGCGCGCATCGAGAAGTTGATCTTCGAGCTCGGCCACTCGCTGGCGTGCGGGCCGAACCATCCACACCCACGTGAGCAACGCTCCCGCGACGAAAGACAGCAGACTCCACAGCCAGACCTGCCCGAAGACATTCACGGGTAAGCCCCTTCTACGACCACACTCCGACCCCACTCACTCGGAAGGGTGAGCACGGCCAAACTACAGTGCCTTTGTTGATGCTCCGTCACTACGCCGTTCAGCGCAAACAAGCCGTGGAAACGCCAGCGTAGAGTGGGATTTTGTGCCGCCTCTGACGACCTCTTCCACTAGTTCGCCAGAAGTTCACACCCATGGGCGGGGCGTCACGTACGGCGCACTCGCCTACGTCCTTTGGGGCCTGTTCCCCGCCTACTGGCCACTCCTCGTGCCCGCCCAGCCGATCGAGGTGCTCGCACACCGGATCGTCTGGTCGTTCCTCACGCTCGCCGTCGCCGTCGCGTTCCTCAAGCGATGGCGTCCTCTCCTGGAATTATCCGGAAAAGGCTGGCTGATCGTTACCGCCGCCGCCGTGTTGATCACGGTGAACTGGGGCACCTACATCTACGCCGTGAACAGCCACCACGTCGTCGAAGCGGCGCTGGGCTACTTCATCACGCCGTTGGTGAGCGTGGGACTCGGCATGATCTTCCTCAAAGAACGATTGCGTCTCGCTCAGAGCATCGCGATCGGTGTGGTCGTCATCGCTGTGATCGTGCTCACCATCGACTACGGCCGGCTGCCGCTGATCTCGCTCGTCCTGGCCTGTTCGTGGGGCGTCTACGGCCTGCTCAAGAAGAAGGTGCCGCTGGACGCCATCACCAGCCTCACCGCGGAGAGCGCGGTGCTCGCCCCGATCGCGCTGGCCTACCTGCTCGCGCTCGGCAGTGCGAACACCTTCACCGCCGCGGGCACCGGCCACACGTTGATGCTCCTCAGCACCGGCATCGTCACCGTGGTCCCGCTGGTGCTGTTCGGTGCCGGTGCGCAACGGATCCCGCTGATCACCATCGGCATGCTGCAGTACCTCGCGCCGATCCTGCAGTTCGCCTGGGGCGTGTTCGTGGTGCACGAACCCATGCCGCCCAGCAGGTGGATCGGATTCGCCCTCGTCTGGCTGGCGCTGGCGATCTTCACGTTCGACGCGTTGCGGAACCGGCGCAAGCAGGTGCTCACGCCGGTCGAACTCCCGGCCTAACGGGAACGCGCCACCACGTAGGTCGCGAGCTCCTCGAGTGCGTCCCGCGCGGCACACGGCGGCAGCTTGCCCAGCTCCGTGCGGGCCCGGTCCGCGTACTCGTCGAGCGTCTCGCGCGCCTTGTCCATGCCGGAGGACTTGCGCAGCAACGTGAGCGCCTCGTCCACGAGCTCGTCCTCGGTGATCGGAGCCGCCAGCAGTTCGGCGAGCCGCGTCTCGGACGAGTCCTGCAGCGCGTAGAGCATCGGCAGCGTCTTCACGCCCTCGCGCAGGTCGGTGCCCGGCGTCTTGCCGGACTCGACCGACGGGGACGCGATGTCAATGACGTCGTCGGAGATCTGGAACGCGGCACCGATCACGTCGGCGTACCGGCGCAGTGCGTCGATCTGCTCGTCGGTGGCGTCGGAGAACATCCCGCCGAACCTCGCCGCCGTCGCGATCAGGACGCCGGTCTTCTCCTCGATCACCGTGAGGTAGTGGGAGATCGGGTCCTCGCCCGGCTGCGGGCCGACGGTCTCGCGCATCTGACCGGTCACCAGGACCGAGAAGGTCTCCGCGATGATCCGCGCCGCATCGGTCCCCAGGTCCGCGGTCAGCCGGGACGCGTGGGCGAACAGGAAGTCGCCCGTCAGGATCGCGATGCTGTTGTCCCACTTGGCGTTCGCGGACACCGCGCCACGCCGCATGGTCGCCTCGTCCATGACGTCGTCGTGGTAGAGCGTGGCGAGATGGGTGAGCTCGACCACAGTGGCCGCCTTGATGACCTTGTCCCGGTCCCAATCAGCGCCGAACTGCGATGCGAGGAGTGTGAAGAGCGGGCGGATCCGCTTTCCGCCCGCCTCCACGAGATGAAGCGAGGTTTCCGTGACCGGGTAGAACTCGCTCTGCACGACGTCGTGCAGGTTGCGCTCCACCTCGGCCAGGCCGTCCTGGACTACCTGAGTGAGCACGGGGTCCACCAACGCGAACCCCGGTCCCTCATGCTCGCTACTGGTCACAGCAGCCAGACTACGTACACCTAGCTGAGGAAGGTGCCGGTACCCGCCCAATCGAGCACGAACGTGGGCCACAAACCGAGCACCAAGGTCACGACGGCGCCCAGCGTGATCGCGATCGTGGTGAACGCACCGGGCACGGTGACGGTCGGGCCGTCCGGTGCCGGGTCGCTGAAGTACATCAGCACGATCACCCGCAGGTAGAAGAACGCCGCGACGGCCGAGGCCACCAGGGCGATCACCACGAGCGGCGTCAGGCCGGCCTCGATCGCCGCGCTGAACACGACGAACTTGCCGATGAAGCCGGACGTCAGCGGAATTCCGGCCAGTGCCAGCAACAGGAACGTGAAGGTGCCCGCCACGATCGGCGACCGCTTCGCGAGACCCGCCCACTGCGACAGGTGCGTCGCCTCGCCGTCCGAGTTGCGGACCAGCGACACGATGCCGAACGCGGCGATCGTGGTGAAGCCGTACGCCAGCAGGTAGAACAGCGTCGCGCTCACGCCGGGGGCCGAGCCGTCCGGGGTCAGCGCGATCGTGCCGATCAGCAGGAAGCCCGCGTGCGCCACCGAGGAGTACGCGATCATGCGCTTCACGTCGGTCTGGGTGAGACCCAGGATCGCGCCGATCACCATCGACACGACCGCGACGCCGTAGAGCACGCCGCGCCACTCCCACTGCGTGTTCTCGAACGCGACCGTGAGCACGCGCAGGATGCCGCCGAACGCGGCGACCTTCGTGCAGGCGGCCATGAACGCCGTCACCGGCGTCGGAGCGCCCTGGTACACGTCCGGGGTCCAGGCGTGGAACGGGCCGACGGCCGCCTTGAACAGCAGACCCACCACCAGCAGGCCGAAGCCCGCGAACAGCAGCGTGTCCGAGCGGTCCGTGCCGGCCGCGGCGGTCGCGATGGCCGAGAGCTTCACCGAACCCGCGTAGCCGTACAGCAGAGCTACGCCGTACAGGAAGAACGCGGAGGCGAACGCACCGAGCAGGAAGTACTTCACAGCCGCTTCCTGCGAGAGCAGGCGACGGCGGCGAGCCAGGCCGCACAGCAGGTACAGCGGCAACGACAGGACTTCCAGCGCGATGAACATCGTCAGCAGGTCGTTCGCCGCGACGAACGTCATCATGCCGCCGAGCGCGAACAGCGTGAGCGGGAAGACCTCGGTCTGCATGCCGGTCTTCGTCGCCTGCGCGCGGTCCTGCACGGTGCCCGGCCGGATCGCGGCCTGCGCCACGAACGCGCCACCGGGCTCCACCGAGCGGTCGGCGATCAACAGCACCGAGCCGAAGCCCAGCACCAGCAACGTGGCCCACAGGAACAGCGACGGCGAGTCGACCGCGATCGCACCCGCCAGCGTCGACACACCCTGCTCAGGGCGCTCCGAGGTCGCGTAGAGGATCAACGCGCCGACCGCACCGACCAGCGTGACGAGCGTCAGCACCAGCTGCACGGCCCACCGCTGATGCTTGGGCAGCAACGCTTCCAGCAGCACGCTGAGGCAGGCCGCGCCGAGCACGATCAGCATCGGCGCGAGGGCACCGTAATCGATCTCCGGCGCCTCGATCGTCTGCGCCTGAGCGACGAGAAGGTTCACGTCACTTGCCTTCCTGCACGGAGACCGGGTCGGTGACGCCGACCTCGGTCAGCGTCGCCCCGACAGTCGGGGTGATGACGTCGAGCACCGGCTGCGGGTAGAACCCGAGGGCCAGCACGATGACAACGAGCGGTGCGAGCACCGCGATCTCGCGCTTGCTGAGGTCGCCGATGGCCGTCTTCTTCTCCGGGTCGCCGACGGCGCCCGGTCCGGCGGCCGCACCGATCAGCGCGTCGCCGCGCAGCGGGCCGGTCATGATCCGCTGGTAGAGCCACAGCACGTAGAGCGCCGCGAGCACCATGCCGACCGTCGCGATGATCGTGTAGACCGGCTGCGTCGGGAACGACCCGATCAGCACCAGGAACTCGGAGACGAACGAGTTCGTGCCCGGCAGCGACAGCGTGGTCAGGCCGGCGAGAAGCAACATCCCGGCGAGCACCGGCGCCACCTTCGACATGCCGCCGTAGTCGGAGATCAGCGACGAACCACCGCGGGCGATCACCATGCCGATCACCAGGATCAGCATGCCGGTCGAGATCGAGTGGTTGAGCATGTACGACACCGAGCCCACGCCTGCCTGCGACGTGAACGAGAAGATACCGAGCGCGATGAAGCCGAAGTGGGCGATCGAGACGTAGGCCAGGAACCGCTTCATGTCCCGCTGTCCCGTGGCGAGCAGCGATCCATAAAGGACACCGGCCACCGCGAGCACCAGCACCAGCGGCGCCAGGTTCTTCGACGCCGTCGGGAACATCGGCAGCAGGTAGCGCAGCATGCCGAACGTGCCGACCTTGTCCAGGATGCCGACGACGATCACCGTGACGCCGATGGGCGCCTCGGCGGCCGCGTCGGGCAGCCAGGTGTGGAACGGCACCAGCGGCGCCTTGATCGCGAACGCCAGGAAGAAGCCGAGGAACAGCCAGGTCTGCGTCGTCGAGTCGGCGTCGCTGACCACCTTCACCAGCGTCGCCCAGTCGAACGTGCCCTTGCCCAGCTCGTCCGACGCCATCGCGTAGGCGCCGATCGCGGAGGCCAGCATGATCAGGCCGCCGAGGAACGAGTACAGGAAGAACTTGACCGCCGCGTACTGCCTGCGCGCGCCGCCGTAGCCGCCGATCAGGAAGTACATCGGGATCAGCATGACTTCGAAGAGCACGTAGAACAGGAAGACGTCGGTGGCGCCGAACACCGCGACCGTCACGGCCTCCTGGACCAGGATCAGCGAGAGGTAGCCGCCCTGGGAACGTCCGGCCGGCAGCTTCTCCGTCCAGCCGGCCCCGATCACCAGCGGGATCAGCAATGCGATGACCGCGATCATCACCAGCGCGATGCCGTCGATGCCGAACTGCAGCCGCACGCCGAACGCCGGGATCCAGTCCACGCCCGCGGCGAGCTGGATGCGGTCGCCGTCCGGGTCGTAGGCGAACCACAGCAGAACCGCGAGCACCAGCTCGACGAGCGAGAACGCCAGTGCGACGAGCTTGGCCTTCGTGTCGTCCTTGCGCAGGAACGCCACCACCAGCGCGCCGACCAGCGGCACGACCAGGAGTGCGATCAGAACCCAGGTCACGAGAACCTCACCACCAGGAGCGCTCCGAGCACGAAGATCGAGCCCAGCAGCATGGACAGTGCGTAGGAGCGGACGAACCCGGTCTGCAGCCTGCGCAACCGGCCGGAACTACCGCCGAGCAGCGCCGCGGTGCCGTTGACCAGACCGTCGACGCCCTTCAGGTCGAGGAACACCAGCGCGCGGGTGAGCCAGGTGCCCGGCCGCGCGAACAGGGCCTCGTTCAGTGCGTTGCCGTAGAGGTCCGCACGAGCCGCGCGCACCGGCCAGGCCACCCGCGCCGGCCGCTCGACCGGCTGCTTGCGGCGGCCGAAGAGCAGGAACGCGAGACCAGCACCCACCACCGCGAGCACGACGGTCAGGATCCCGACCATGCCGTGCGAGATCACGCCGTGCTCTTCCTTCAGCTCGCCCAGCGAGGGCTCCAGCCAGCCGGCCAGACGTCCACCGGACGAGAGGAACCAACCGCCACCGACCGAGCCGACCGCGAGGATGATCATCGGGATGGTCATCGACAGCGGGGACTCGTGCGGGTGGTAGTCCTTGCCGTTCTCCGCCTTCAGTTCCTTCCAGCGGGGCTGGCCGAGGAAGACGAGGATCAGCAGGCGCGTCATGTAGAACGCGGTCAGCGCGGCACCGAGCAGTGCGACGCCGCCGAAGACGTACGGGCGCCAGCCCTCCCCGGTGAACGCCGCGGCGATGATGGCGTCCTTCGAGAAGTAGCCCGCGAACGGCGGGATGCCGATCAGCGCGAGGTAGCCGAGCGTCCAGGTGACGAAGGTGATCGGCAGGAACTTGTAGAGCCCGCCCATCCGGCGGATGTTGCCCTCGTCGTTCATGCCGTGCATGACCGAACCGGCACCGAGGAAGAGCCCTGCCTTGAAGAAACCGTGCGTCAGCAGGTGCATGATGCCCAGCGCGTAACCGATCGGGCCGAGGCCCACCGCGAGGATCATGTAACCGATCTGCGAAACGGTCGAGTACGCCAGGACTTTCTTGAAGTCGTCGTAGGCGCAGCCGATGATGCAACCGATCAGCAGCGTGACGGCACCGATGATCATCACGACCAGGCGGCCGTCCTCGCTCAGGTTGTAGAGCGGGTTCGAGCGGGCGATCAGGTACACGCCGGCGGTGACCATCGTTGCCGCGTGGATCAGTGCGGACACCGGGGTCGGGCCGGCCATGGCGTCCGGCAACCAGGCCTGGAGCGGGAACTGACCGGACTTGCCACAGGCACCCAGGAGCAGCAGCAGCGTGATCGCGAGGACCTCGGCGGACGAGAACTCGCCGACGCGGCTGAAGACCTCGGTGTACTGCGTGGTCCCGAGCTTGTTGAACATCAGGAAGATCGCGATGGCGAGGCCCAGGTCACCGACGCGGTTCATCAGGAAGGCCTTCTTGGCCGCCGATGCCGCTTCCGGCTTGTACTGGTACCAGCCGATCAGCAGGTACGAGGCGAGACCGACGCCCTCCCAGCCGAAGTACAGGGTCACGAAACCGTTGCCCAGCACCAGCAGGAGCATCGCGGACACGAAGAGGTTCAGGTAGGCGAAGAACTTCCGCCTGCCTTCCTCGTGCGCCATGTAGCCGACCGAGTAGATGTGGATCAGCGAACCCACACCGGTGATCAGCAGCACGAACGTGAGCGACAGCGGGTCGATCCGCAGTCCGAACTCGACGGTCAGCGCGTTGACGTCGATCCAGTTGAACAGGTGCACGTTCTGCACCCGCTCCTCGGCGTTCGAGATGCCGAGGGTGGAGAAGAACAGCGCGATCGCGTAGCCGAACGAGCCGAGGAGCGTGGCACAGCCGAGCAGGTGACCCCACTTGTCCGTGCGCTTGCCACCGACCAACAACACCGCCGCACCGAACGCGGGCAGCGCGAGCAACAACCAGGCGAGACTCGCGATCCCGCTGGCGGCAACAGGTTCCGTCACCGGTGACCCCTCAGTACTTCAGCAGGTTCGAGTCGTCGACCGAGGCCGAGCGACGCGTCCGGAAGATGGACATGATGATCGCGAGGCCGACGACGACCTCGGCCGCGGCGACGACCATCACGAAGAACGCCATCACCTGACCGTCGAGCGAGCCGTTGATCCGCGCGAACGTCACCAGGGTCAGGTTGACCGCGTTGAGCATGAGCTCGACGCACATGAAGACCACGATGGCGTTGCGGCGCACCAGGACGCCGACGGCGCCGATGCTGAACAGCAGTGCCGACAGCAGCAGGTAGTAGGTGGGAGTCACGACTCACTTCCCTTGAGCGCGTGCGCGTCTGCCTCGTGCCCGGTGCCGGCCACGTCGGCGACGTCGTCCGAGAGCGTGGCCTTGTCGGTCGCCTCGATGACCTCGAACAGCGACTCCTCCGACACGCTGCCGTCGGGCAGCAACGCGGGGGTGGCCACGGAGTTCGCGGTGGCGAAGACACCCGGACCGGGGATGGACCCGACCCGCTTGCCCGACTGGAAGCGCTCCTCGACGAGTTCCTTCTGCGTCTTCTTGGACGGCTTCCCGTCCCTGCCGACGAAGGCCAGGATCATCGCGCCGAGAGCGGCGGTGATCAGCAGCGCCGACGTGAGCTCGAACGCGAACAGGTAGTCCGTGAAGAGCTTCTGGCCGATGTTGCCGACGTTGCCGCCGTTCGTGGTGTTCGCCTCGGCGAGGCCCACCGGCTGCACCGAGGTGAGCGCGCGGGCGACCGAGCCGACCATCAGGACGGCGAACCCGATGCCGAGCAACGCGGCCGCGAGTCGTTGCCCGCGGATCACTTCGACCACGGAGTCCGAACTGTCGCGGCCGACCATCATCAGCACGAACAGGAAGAGCATCATGATCGCGCCGGTGTAGACGATGATCTGCACGAAGCCGAGGAACGGCGCCTGCTGGACCATGTACAGCACACCGAGGCTGAGCATCGTCACCACGAGCCACAGCGCGGAGTGCACCGCGTTGCGCGCGAAGAGCATGCCGAGCGCGCCGGCCAGCGCCAGCGGACCGAGGACCCAGAACGAGATCGCCTCGCCGGTGGTCACGGTGTCGACCGCGCGCTGCACCGGTTCCGGCTGCTGGGCCAGGAAGGTCAGGAGGCTCACTGCTGAGCCTCCTTCGCCAGCCGCGGCCCGTTCACGTAGTAGTCCTGCTCGTTGTCGCCGAGCCGCATCGGGTGCGGCGGCTGCTCCATGCCGGGCAGCAGCGGGGCGAGCAGGTCCTCCTTGGTGAAGATCAGGTCCTGGCGGTTGTCGTCGGCGAGCTCGTACTCGTTCGTCATCGTGAGCGAACGGGTCGGGCAGGCCTCGATGCACAGGCCGCAGCCGATGCAGCGCAGGTAGTTGATCTGGTAGTCGGCACCGAAGCGCTCACCGGGAGAGAAGCGCGCTTCCTCGGTGTTGTCGCCACCTTCGACGAAGATCGCGTCCGCCGGGCAGGCCCACGCGCACAGCTCGCAGCCGACGCACTTCTCCAGCCCGTCCGGGTGTCGGTTCAGCTGGTGACGGCCGTGGAACCGCGGCGCGGTCACCTTCTTGACCTCGGGGTACTCCTCCGTCACCACCTTCTTGAACATGGTGCCGAAGGTGACGCCGAAGCCTTTCAGGGACTCGAACATCCCTACTCAGCCTCCTTACCGGTGGTGACGGCTGCCGTCTCCTTGGGGAGAGTGGCGACCTTGACCTTGCGTTTCGGCGCGGCCTTGGGAACGACGAGGTCGAGCGGCGGCACGGGGAAGCCGGAACCCGCGAGCGGAACGCCCTTGGTGTCCTGGACCTTCTTGTCCGGCAGCAGGAACGAGACCAGCAGCACGAGGCCGACGACCACGCCGAGAGCGATGAGCCGCTGCGCCGTGGAGAGCTGCTGGATCGCACCGGTGCGGATGACCGCGACGGCCATGATCCAGACGAGGCTGGTCGGGACGAGCACCTTCCAGCCCAGCTTCATGAACTGGTCGTAGCGCAGGCGGGGAAGCGTGCCGCGCAGCCAGATGAAGAGGAACAGGAAGCCCAGCGTCTTGATGATGAACCAGAGCAGGCCCCACCAGCCGGTGTTCATGAACTCGCCGCTCCACGGGGCGTGGTAGCCACCGAGGAAGAGCGTGGTCGCGAGCGCCGAGACGGTGACCATGTTGACGTACTCGGCGAGGAAGAACAGCGCGAACTTCAGCGAGCTGTACTCCGTGTGGAAACCACCGACCAGCTCCGACTCGGCCTCGGGGAGGTCGAACGGAGCGCGGTTGGTCTCGCCGACCATCGACACCACGTAGATCACGAAGCTGGGGAACAGCAGGAAGCCGAACCAGCCGGGGAACGCGCCGAGCACCGTGCTGGCCTGGGCACCCACGATGTCACCGGTCGACATCGAGCCGGTGAACATGATCACCGCGACGATCGACAGGCCCATCGCGATCTCGTAGGAGATCACCTGCGCGGCCGACCGCAGGGCGCCGAGCAGCGGGTACGGCGAGCCGGAGGCCCAGCCGGACAACACGATGCCGTAGACACCGAGCGACGAGCAGGCCAGCACCACCAGCACGCCGACCGGCAGGTCGACGAGCTGCAGCGCGGTCTGCTGGCCGAAGAGGTTGACCTCACCCGCGAGCGGGATCACCGAGAACGCGAGGAACGCGGGGATGCAGGAGATCACCGGGGCGAGGAAGAACACCCACTTGTCCGCGAGGACCGGGCGGATGTCCTCCTTGAACGCGAGCTTCAGACCGTCCGCCAGCGACTGCAGCCAGCCGTTGGGGCCGACCCGGTTGGGGCCGGGGCGGTGCTGCATGCGCGCGACGACCTTGCGCTCCCAGTTGATCATGAACAGGGTCATGACCACCAGGAACGCGAAGATCCCGACGACCTTGATCAGGACCAGCCAGATCGGGTCGTCCACGAGCAGCTTGGCGGTGTCGCCGTTCTCCGCGAGGACGTGCTGGATCATGACTTCACCCCGGTGGAGGAGTTGGCGCTGACGGAGACGATCGAGCCGTGGCCCGCACCGAGGGTGCGGCGCACGGTGACGTCACCCGAGTTGGTCGGCAGCCAGATGACGCCCTCGGGCAGGTCGTCGGTCTCGACCGGGAGCGTGATCGCGCCGCGGTCGGTGGACACCGTCACGTGGGACTCCAGACCGAACTGCTGCGCGGTGGCCTCCGCGACCTTCGCGACGACCGGGCGTGCGGTGCCGGCCAGGTGCGGCTCGTCCACCTGCAGCGAGCCGTTGCCGAGCAGCCGGTGCCACGTCGCGAGGACCGCCTTGCCGGAACCGGCCGGGCTCTGCAGCGGCGCGGCGACGTTGAGCGAGGAACCGCTCGGGGCGCCCTCACCGAGGCGAGCCAGGTCGGCGGCCGAGGCGGCCGGCGTCTGCGTGAACAGGTCCGCGTCCATCTCCACCGCGAGGGTGTCGAGCACGCGGCAGTCGGCCAGGGCACCGGTGCCTTCGAGGGTCGCGCCGAACTCGCGGCGGCGGCCCTCCCAGTTGAGGTAGCTGCCGGATTTCTCGACCGCGGGGGCGATCGGGAGCACCACGTCGGCGCGCGCGGTGACCGCGCTCGGCCGCAGCTCCAGGCTCACGATGAAACCGGCTCCCGCCAACGCCTTCTCGGCGAGCGCGGGGTCCGGCAGGTCGAACGGGTCGACGCCGCCGACCACCAGGCCGGACAGCTCGCCGTTCGCGGCGGCCTCGAGAATCGCGGTGGTGTCACGGCCCGGCGTGGCCGGGATCGTGCCCTCCTCGACGCCCCAGGTGCGTTCGACCTCGGTGCGCGCGGCCGCGTTCGCGACGTGGCGTCCACCGGGCAGCAGGTTCGGCGTGGCACCGACCGCGAGCGCACCGCGCTCACCGGCACGGCGAGGGATCCACGCGACCTTGGCGCCGGTGCGCTCCGCCAGCCTCGCGACCGCGGTGAACGCGCCGGGGATCTCGGCGGCGCGCTCGCCGACCAGGATCACCGAGCCGGGCTTGCCCAGCAGGTCGACGACGTCGGAAGCGTGCTCCGCCAACGCGTTGATGGCGTTCGCCTCGGCACCGGGCACGCAGGCGAGCAGCGTGCCGTAGGTCTTCTCGACGGCCGGGGTCGTGAACTGGCCGAGGTGGAAGACCTTCGTGGTGCCCTTGCGAGCGGACTTGCGCAGGCGCAGGAAGACGATCGGCGCCTCTTCCTCGGGCTCGAACGCGACCAGCAACGCGGCCGGCGCGGACTCGATGCCCTGGAACGTGACGCCGGTGTCCGGGTTCGTGAACACCGTCGTGCCGGACAGGAACTCCAGCTCCTCAGCCGAGTGCGGCCGGGCGCGGAAGTCGATGTCGTTGGTGCGCAACGCGATCCGGGCGAACTTCGAGTACGCGTAGGCGTCCTCGACGGTCAGCCGGCCACCGGTCAGCACGCCGACGCCGTTCGCGTCCCGTGCCGCAGCCAGACCGGCCGCCGCGACCTGCAGCGCCTCGGTCCAGGAGGACTCGCGCAGCTCACCGGTCTCCTCGTCACGGACCAGCGGCCGCTTGATGCGGTCGCCGGCCGTGGCGTAGCGGAAGGCGAACCGGCCCTTGTCGCAGATCCACTCCTCGTTGACCTGCGGGTCGTCGCCGGCGAGCTTGCGCTGCACCTTGCCCCGCCGGTAGTCGGTGCGCTCGGCGCAGCCGGAGGAGCAGTGCTCGCACACGCCGGGCGCCGACACCAGGTCGAACGGGCGGGCGCGGAACCGGTACGCGGCACTGGTGAGAGCGCCGACCGGGCAGATCTGGATGGTGTTGCCGGAGAAGTACGACTGGAACGGCTTGTCCTGCGCCACACCGATCTGCTGCTGCGAGCCGCGCTCGAGCAGTTCGATGAACGGGTCGCCGGCGATCTGCGCGGAGAACCGGGTGCAGCGCTGGCAGAGCACGCAGCGTTCGCGGTCGAGCAACACCTGCGTGGAGATGTTGATCGGCTTCGGGAACGTCCGCTTGTGCTCGTGGAAGCGGGAGTCGCTGCGGCCGTGGGCGATCGCCTGGTTCTGCAGCGGGCACTCACCGCCCTTGTCGCAGATCGGGCAGTCCAGCGGGTGGTTGATGAGCAGCAGCTCCATCACACCCTGCTGGGCCTTGTCCGCGACCGGCGAGGTCAGCTGGGTCTTCACGACCATGCCGTCCGCGACCGTCATCGTGCAGGAGGCCTGCGGCTTCGGCATCGGCCGGCCGCCCATCTCGACCTCGACGAGGCACTGGCGGCAGGCGCCCGCGGGCTCCAGCAGCGGGTGGTCGCAGAAGCGCGGGATGACCGTGCCGAGGCGTTCGGCCGTGCGGATCAGCAGCTCACCCTTGGGCGCGATGACCTCGACGCCGTCGATGATGAGCTTGACGTGACCCTCGGGCACGACCACCTCGGTCGTGGCGGGCTTGTCAGGGGCGATGGTCATGCGTTCGCTCCAGCCAGGACCTTGGAGTTCTGGTCGCAGAGAGCCAGGAACTCGTCCTTGAAGTACTTGATGCCACTGGTGATCGGGCTGACGGCACCGTCACCCAGCGCGCAGAACGAGCGGCCGAGGATGTTGTCGCAGACGTCGAGCAACGTGTCGATGTCGCTCGCCGTGCCGTTGCCCGCCACCATCCGCTGCAGGATCTTCACGAGCCAGTACGTGCCCTCGCGGCACGGCGTGCACTTGCCGCACGACTCGTGCTTGTAGAACTCGGTCCACTTCATGACGGCCCACGGCACGGACACGGTCTCGTTGAAGATCTGCAGTGCGGTCGTGCCGAGCATCGAACCGGCCTCGGCGGCACCCTCGAAGTCCAGCGGCACGTCGAGGTGCTCCGCGGTGAACAGCGGGGTGGACGAGCCACCCGGCGTCCAGAACTTCAGCGGGATGCCGTCCTTCATGCCACCGGCCATGTCCAGCAGCTGCCGGAGCGTGGTGCCCATCGGCGCCTCGTACTGGCCGGGGTTCGTGACGTGACCGGACAGCGAGTAGATCTTCGGACCGGGTGAGCGGTCGCGGCCCATCTCGCGGAACCAGTCGGCGCCACCGTTGACGATGAAGGGAACCGACGCGATGGTCTCGACGTTGTTCACGACGGTGGGCGACGCGTAGAGGCCCGAGGTCGCGGGGAACGGCGGCTTCAGCCTTGGCTGGCCGCGCTTGCCCTCCAACGAGTCGAGCAGCGCCGTCTCCTCGCCGCAGATGTAGGCACCGGCGCCCGCGTGGATCACCACGTCGAGGTCGAAGCCGCTGCCGAGGATGTCCTTGCCGAGGTAGCCCTTGGCGTAGGCCTCTTTGACAGCCGCGTTGAGGCGGCGGATGCAGTGCAGGACCTCGCCGCGGACGTAGATCGCCGCGAAGTTCGCGCGGATCGCGTACGACGTGATGATCACGCCCTCGATCAGCGAGTGCGGGTCCGCCATCATCAGCGGGATGTCCTTGCAGGTGCCGGGCTCGCCCTCGTCGGCGTTGATGACGAGGTAGTGCGGCTTGCCGTCACCCTGCGGGATGAAGCCCCACTTCATGCCGGTGGGGAAGCCCGCACCGCCGCGGCCGCGCAGCCCGGAGTCCTTGCATTGCTGGATGAGCTGGTCCGGGTGGGCCTTCAACGCCTTGGGCAGCGCGGTGTAGCCACCGGTGCGCTCGTAGGTGTCGATGGTCCAGGACTTGGGCTCAGTCCAGCGCGTGGTGAGAACGGGAGTCAGCGGGTTGACCATGTGGTGTTCCCCCTACTTCTTTTCCGGCAGGGCGGGGAACTCGGCGTTGGCCGGCATCTTCGGTGCGTCCCAGCCGCGGTCCTTCGCGATCTGGGTGCCCCGGAGCGTCTCCGGTGCCGCCGACGGTCCGTCGAGGTCCGCGTCGCGGCCCTCGAAGAAGCCGGCGAGCTGCAGTTCCGCCTGCTTGAAATCGGTGAGCGGGGCGCCGCGCGTCGGGGCGGGCTTTTCCCCGGACTGCAACGCCTTCACGAGTCCCAGCGCCTTGTCCGGCGTCTGGTTGTCGTAGAACTCGTAGTTCACCTGGAGAACCGGGCCGAGGTCGCACGCGGCGAGGCACTCGGCGTGCTCCAGGGTGATCGAGCCCGGCGTGCCCGGCTCGCCCGCGGTCTCCTCGTGACCCACCCCGAGGTGGCTCTTGAGGGTCGCGTAGATGTCGTCGCCGCCGAGCGCCGCGCACAGCGTGTTCGTGCACACGCTCACCAGGTGCTCACCGCACGGACGGCGCTTGTACATCGTGTAGAACGTCGCGACCGCGCTGACCTCGGCCTCGCTCAGGTCGAGCTGCCCGGCGCAGAACCGGATGCCCTCCTGCGAGACGTAGCCCTCGACCGACTGCACGAGGTGCAGCATCGGCAGCAGCGCACTGCGGGCCTGCGGGTAGCGGGCGATGATCGCCTGCGCGCGGTCCACAGTGGACTGGTCGAACGTCGTGGTCTCTGGTGCTCGAGTCATCGGTCGCAACCACCCATCACCGGGTCGATCGAGGCGACGGACGCGATGACGTCGGCGACCATGCCGCCCTCGCACATCGCGGGCATCGACTGGAGGTTGATGAAGCTGGGTTCGCGCAGGTGCACGCGCATCGGCCGGGTGCCGCCGTCGGAGACGACGTGGTAGCCCAGCTCGCCGCGCGGCGACTCGACCGGCACGTAGACCTGGCCGGCCGGCACCTTGAAGCCCTCGGTCACCAGCTTGAAGTGGTGGATGAGGGACTCCATGGACTGACCCATGATCTTGCGGACGTGCTCGAGCGAGTTGCCCATGCCGTCGCTGCCGATCGTGAGCTGCGCGGGCCACGCGATCTTGGCGTCCTCGACCATCACCGGACCGGTCGGCAGGCTCTTGACGACCTGCTTGATGATCTTCAGCGACTGGTGCATCTCCTCGAGCCGCAGCAGGTACCGCGCGAAGCAGTCCGCCGCGTTCGAGGTCGGGACGTCGAACGAGTAGTTCTCGTAGCCGCAGTACGGCTCGATCTTGCGCAGGTCCCAGGCGAGGCCCGCGGACCGCAGGATCGGGCCGGTGATGCCGAGCGCGAGGCACGCGTCGACGGGCAGGTAACCCACGCCCGCCATGCGGTTGCGCCAGATCGGCTGGCCGGTGAGCAGCTTGTCGTAGTCGGGCAGCCGCTTTTCCATGATCTTGACGAACGCGGTGATCTTCTCGACCGCGTCGTCCGGCAGGTCCTGCGCGAGGCCGCCGGGCCGGATGAACGCGTGGTTCATCCGCAGACCGGTGAGGTGCTCCAGCAGGTGCAGCGCTTCCTCACGCTCGCGGAAGCCGGAGGTCATGCCGGTGAGGGCGCCGAGCTCCATGCCGCCGGTGGCCAGCGCGACGAGGTGCGAGCTGATGCGGTTGATCTCCATCAGCAGCACACGGATGGCCTGCGCCTTGTCCGGGACCGTGACGCCGAGCAGCTTCTCGACCGACATGCAGTACGCGGCCTCGTGGTGCAGCGGCGCCAGGTAGTCGGTGCGCGTGACGAACGTGACGCCCTGGACCCAGTTGCGGTACTCGACGTTCTTCTCGATACCGGTGTGCAGGTAACCGACGACGCTGCGGGCGTGGGTGACCGTCTCGCCCTCGAGCTCGAGGACCAGGCGGAGCACGCCGTGCGTCGACGGGTGCTGCGGGCCGAGGTTCATGACGATGCGCTCGTCGTGGACCGCGTCCGCGAGCACCTCGTCCCAGTCGCCGCCGGTCACCGTGTAGACGGTGCCCTCGGTGGTCTTCCTGGAGTCGGCGATCTCCGGGGTCTCGGGAGTCTCTTTGATCTCGACGCTGTCGCTGCCGGGACCGCTCGTGTCGGTGCCGGTGGTCGCGTCGGAAAGCCGCTCGGTCATGAGTAGGACCGCCTCTGGTCCGGCGGAGGAATCTCCGCGCCCTTGTACTCCACCGGGATGCCGCCCAGCGGGTAGTCCTTGCGCTGGGGGTGTCCGTCCCAGTCGTCCGGCATGAGGATGCGGGTCAGTCCGGGGTGACCGTCGTAGATGATCCCGAACATGTCCCAGGTCTCGCGCTCCTGCCAGTCCGCCGTCGGGTAGACCTCGACGAGGCTCGGCACGTGCGGGTTCTCGACGTCGACCGCGACCTCCAGCCGGATGCGGCGGCGGTACGTCATCGACGTCAGGTGCGTGACCGAGTGCAGGCGCTGCGGCACGTCGGCGCCGTAGTCGACACCGGAGACCGAGCTGCAGAGCTCGAAGCGCAGCGACGGGGTGTCGCGCAGGATCCGCGCGACCTCCAGCAACGTCTCCGGCAGGAGGTAGAAGGTGATCTCGCCGCGGTCGACCGTCACCTGCTGCACCGTGTCGGCGGGCAGGCCCTTGTCGCTGATCGCGGCGAACAGCTCGTCGGCGACCTCGTCGAACCAGCCCCCGAACGGGCGCTCGGCGGGCGCGGCGACGTGAGCCGGCAGGCGCAGACCGCCGAAGCCCGACGTGTCACCGGAGCCGGTGACGCCGAAGAGGCCCTTGCGCTCGTGGCCGGCGAACCGCGGCGCTTTCGCCTCAGCCCCGTTGGTCTTCTCGAGGCCCTCGACAGCGCGGTCGGCGCTGGAGTGCTCTCCCCCTGGCTCGGTCACTTCTTCCTCGCAAAACGCTCGGAGGACGGGATGAGATCGGTGCGGTAGCCCGAGTCGGCGAGTGCCTTGGCGCGCACGGCGCCCAGCGGCTCGTCCATGATCTTGGCGTGGATCTTGAGGATCGCGTCCATCAGCATCTCCGGCCGCGGCGGGCAGCCCGGCAGGTACATGTCGACGGGCACGACGTGGTCGACGCCCTGCACCACCGCGTAGTTGTTGAACATGCCGCCAGTGCTGGCGCACACGCCCATGGCCAGCACCCAGCGCGGCTCGGGCATCTGGTCGTAGATCTGCCGCAGCACCGGCGCCATCTTGTTGGTGACGCGGCCTGCGACGATCATCAGGTCCGCCTGGCGCGGTGAGGCCCTGAAGACCTCCATGCCGAAGCGGGCCAGGTCGTACCGCGGTCCACCCGTCGTCATCATCTCGATGGCGCAGCAGGCCAGGCCGAAGGTGGCAGGCCAGAGCGAGGACTTGCGGGTCCAGTTGACCAGCTTCTCGACGCTGACCAGCAGGATGCCGTTCGGGAGCTTCTCCTCGAGACCCATGACTTCCTCAGTTCCAGTCGAGGCCGCCGCGACGCCACACGTAGACGTACGCGAAGCCGACCGTGGCGATGAACAGAACGATCTCCACCAGCCCGAACAGGCCGAGCTTGTCGGCGGTCACGGCGAACGGGTAGAGGAAGACCATTTCGATGTCGAACAAGATGAAGAGCATCGCCGTCAGGTAGTAGGCGACGGGCATGCGCCCACCACCCACGACCGGCTGCGGGCTCGGCTCGATGCCGCACTCGTAGGCGTCGAGCTTCGCCTTGTTGTAGCGGCGGGGTCCGATGTAGGGCGCTGCGGTCACCGAGAACAGGGCGAACGCCCCGGCGAGCGCGAACATCAATACGAGGGGGAGGTAAGGGTCAAGCACGCTCCGTCGTCCTTTCCTCGCGGTCGAGGCGCACCCTAAGGGTGTTGTTCTTCGACTCGTTTGTTAGGCGAACCTAACAAACGCTTGTGAAACAGTTCACAAGCTTGTTCAGACCGTTGTGAAGTGATTCACAAGGTCGATGGCCAGTGTAGAACGCCTGTAAATGACCTAGATCACAGGGTCTGACCTGGGGCTTTAACTTGCCCGACACATGCGAAACGGCACCGGCTCGTATTGAGCCGGTGCCGTCACCTATTCGGAGTAATTTACGCGCTGGGAGCGAGCTTCGTGGCGGCCACGATCAGGCGGTCCATTGAGTCGCCGTCCTTCGGGTCGTAGAGGCCCGCGAGTAGCTTGAGCACCAGTTTCATCAGGCGTTTGCGCGGCATTCCGTACTTCGTTGCGGTCCGCATGATCGCCGGATTACCGATGAGCTTCGAGAAGACGTTCCCGAGCCGGTAGTAGCTGCCGAGGGCTTCTTCGATCCGGACCGGGTAGCCGTGCAGCGCCCGTTCACGGTTGACGCCCGTCCGAGCGAGGGCCTGGACGACACTTTCGGACGCGATCTTGGCCGACTCCATGGCGTAGCCGATGCCCTCGCCGTTGAAGGGGTTGACCATGCCGCCGGCGTCGCCCACCAGGACGAGACCCGCGCGGTAGTGCGGCTTGCGGTTGAGCCCCATGGGCAACGCGGCGCCACCGATGCGGCTCGTCGCGTTCTCCTCGCGGAAGCCCCACTCCTCCGGCGTGCCGTCCAGCCAGGAGCGCAGCAGCTGCCGGTAGTCCGTGGTGCCGTAAGCCTTGGACGTGCTGAGAATGCCGAGACCGACGTTCACGCTGCCGTCGCCCATGCCGAAGATCCAGCCGTAACCGGGCAGCAGCTTCCCGTCCGGCGCCCACAGCTCGAGGTGCGACTCGAGGTAGTCGTCCTTGGTGCGCGGGCTCGCGTAGTACCGCCTGACCGCGACACCCATGGGCTTCGCGTCGTCCTTCTGCAGCCCGACGCTGAGGGCCAGCCGCGCTGACACACCGTCACATCCGACGACGATCGGCGCCCGGTAGGTGACCGGGTTCTTCTCCGGCCCCTGCTTGGCCTCGACGCCGACGACCCGGCCGTTCTCGATGATGGCCTTGGTGACCGTGGTGTTCTCGTGCATGCGCGCGCCGGCCTGCTTGGCGGTGTTCGCGAGCATCTCGTCGAAGTCCATGCGCGGCCGCACGACGCCGTAGTTGGGGAACGTGGCCAGATCCGGCCAGTCCAGCTCCATCGTGACGCCACCGCCGACGACCCGCAGCCCCTTGTTGTGCAGCCAGCCGTTGTCCTCGCGGGTGTCGATCCCGAGGTCGATCAGCTGCTTCACACCGCGGGGCGTGAGGCCGTCGCCGCAGACCTTCTCCCGGGGGAAGGAGCTCTTCTCGAGGAGGAGGACGTCGAGGCCCGCCCTGGCCAGGTAGGTCGCCGCGGTAGAGCCCGCCGGTCCCGCCCCCACCACGATGACGTCGGCGTCCTCGTTGATCCCGCGCCTGCTCATCCAGACTCCCTACGTGTACCCGTCACAGCTCACAGCTCTGCTCGCGACTCTAACCGGAGCTCGCTGAGACCTCGGTCGCCAGGCGCTGCCTCAGATCTGGTGCGCGGTGGTCGCCGCGCTCTTCGAAGATCGCCAAGGCCTCTCGCCAGCACGCGATGGCCCGCTCCCGCTCACCGGTGTGCCGCAACGACTCGCCCATGGTGTCGAGCAGCAGCGCACGGTCTCGCGGGTTCCCGTGGCCGTACGCGACTTCGAGTGCACGCTCGCACAACCCGATCGCCTCGGCGTGCTCGCCCACCGCCTGCTTCGCGCCCGCCAGCCCGTAGAACGCGTAGGGCTGAGCACCCTCGATGCCTGCTCTCTTCAACATCGCGACGCCGTTCTCGCCGTGCCGCAACGCCGGCTCGTGGTCGCCGACTCCGGTGTACGCCTTGGCGAGGCAGCCGTGGATGAAGGCGCCGAAGCGTGCCGATGGCTCGTCGGCGAGCAGCACCAGTGCGGCGTCCAGGTACTCCTTCGCCTCGCGGTGCTCCGCGAGTTCGAGACATCCCCAGCCGAGACGACCGAGCACCTCGGCCTCCACCGCGATGTCCCCCAGCTCGCGGGCAAGCGCCAGAGCCGAGTGGAGTGCCTCCGCCGCCTCCTGCCACCGTGCGACGAACTGGTGCAGCTGGCCCAGGTCTTCCAGCATCACGCACTCACCCTGACGATCACCAGCCGCACGTGCGGCGGCCAGGCCGATACCGCACATCTCCAGCGCCTCGTCCCATCGGCCCACCAGGTGGAGCTGGCCTGTGGCGATGCTCGCCAGCATCATCGTGATCTCCGGCGTGCGGCATCGTGCGGCGATCCGCAGCAGTGCGACCGTGTTGCCGGACTCAACCCCCGCCCACGCCCACGCATCCTTGGCGTCGGCGAAAACGATCTCTGGATCTCCACGGGTGACAAGGTCGGCTCCAGCGTGCGCGACCAGCATCCCGGGCCGCAGCACGCGGTACGCGTTCCTGGCGTGGTGCGCGTACCACTCGACCAGACGGCGACGCGCCTCATCGCTGCCGCTGTCCTGTTCAGCGAGGTCGGCGGCGTAAGCCCACAGCAGGTCGTGGCACGTGTAGCGGTCCCGGCCGCTGGGCTCGATGAGGTGTTGGTCCGCGAGGCAGGCCAGCAGCCTTCGCGCGTCGTCCAGAGCGCAGCCGCACATGGCAGCGGCGGAATGCACGCTGATCGAGTGAGGCGGATGCAGCCCGAGACGCCGGAACATCAACGCCTGGTCATCGGCGAGCCTGCGGTAGGACCAGTCGAACACGGTCCGGACCGCGTTGTGCTCGTCCGCGGGCACACTCAGCGCCGCCCACCGCGCAGGCTCACCGCGCAGCTCGTCGACCAGCTCGGCGACCGTCAGGTCGGGATGTGTGATGACACGTCCAGCTGCGACCCGCAGCGCCAGCGGAAGCCGCGCGCACGCCCCGACCAGAGCCAGGACCGCGTCGGGTTCCGCATCCGCACGCTCCTCGCCGAGGACGGCCCTGACCAGTCCGACCGCCTCCTGTTCCGTGAACAGCGGTAGCCGGACGTGCCGTGCACCCTGGCCGACGACCAGGCCTTTCAGATCGGCTCGGCTGGTCACCACGACCATGCATCCGGTTCCACCGGGTAGCAGTGGACGCACCTGTGCCACGTCGCTCGCGTTGTCCAGCAAGATCAGTACTTGCCGTCGCGCCAGCACCGTGCGGTACAAAGCTGTGAGCGCGTCGGGACGCAGCGGGATCCGTTCCGGTGCTACGCCCAGCGCACCGAGGAAGTCCGCGAGAACGCCGCCTGCCGTGGCTGGTGCGCCGGGACCGTAGCCGTTCAAGTTCGCGTACAGCGTGCCGTGAGGGAAGCGATCCTGGATCTGCTGCGCCCACTCGACCACCAGCGAGGTCTTGCCGACCCCCGCAGTGCCGACCACGGCGGTGATCCGGCTGCCACCGCTCAGCTGTCCGTCCAGCACCGCCAGTTGTTCGGTCCGGCCCGTGAAGTTCGGAACGAGCGGCGGCAACTGCCGGGGCACCGGTAGAGGTTCCGGTGCGCTGGCGAACGAGATGGTGCCGACGTACCCCGCCTGCACGGCGTTGCCGTGGTTCTCACCGAGGTCGTTCGTGTTCACACGACCCAGTGTGACGCGGCCCTCGCGCTCAGGTCAGGCCTCTTCTGCCTTCGGCTTGGGCTTCGTCGCGCGGTGCAGGGCCACCATGCCGCCGGTCAGGTTGAACCACGCGACGTCCTCCCAGCCCGCCTTCTCGATGAGCTCGCCCAGGGCGCGCTGGTTCGGCCAGGTCGCCATGGACTCGGCCAGGTAGGAGTAGGCGACGGGGTTGCTCGACACGAACCTCGCGATGAGCGGCAGCAGTTTGAGCAGGTAGCGCATGTAGACGAAGCGGAACGGCTTCCACACCGGGGTGGAGACCTCGCAGATCACCATGCGGCCGCCCGGCTTGGTGACGCGGGCCATCTCCTGCAACGCCACGACGGTGTCGTTGAAGTTGCGGATGCCGAAGGACACCGTGACGGCGTCGAAGGAGTTGTCCTTGAAGGGCAGGCGCAGAGCGTCGGCTGCCACCTTCGGGACGCGGCGGTGGGCGCCGGACGCGAGCATGCCAACGGAGAAGTCTGCGGCCACGCACCAGGCGCCGGACGCGGCGTATTCGACGGTGGACACCGCGGTGCCGGCGGCGAGGTCGAGGACCTTCTCGCCGGGGCGGGCGTCGAGCACCCGGCGGCTCCACTCCCGCCAGCGGCGGTCGAAGCCCAGCGTCATGACCGAGTTCGTCCGGTCGTAGCCCTTGGCCACGCCGTCGAACATCTCGGCGACCTCGCGCGGGTTCTTGTCCAAGCCGGCTCGCGACATGTTCTAGAGACTAAGTCAGGGCACCTGAGATCATCTTCAGGGCACCTTCAGAGCCGTGAGCATGCCGTCCACCGCCGCGTGCCACGGGTACTCCTCGGCGCGGGCTCTGGCGGCCTCTCGCGAACCGGAGGCCAGGAGCCGTTGAGCGGCCGACGCGAAGGCGACCGCGTGGTCGTCGACGGCCGCGCCACACGACGGTTGGACGATCTCCTTGAGGGCGCTGCTCTGGCTGACGACGACCGGGGTGCCGCTGGCCAGGGCTTCGAGGGCGGCCAGGCCGAACGTCTCGTGCGGGCCGGGAGCCAGCGACAGATCAGCGGAAGCCAGCAGCGACGCAACGTCCAAACGCGACTTCACGAAACCGAGGAACGTCACCGGCAGGCCTGCCGCGCGCTTCTCCAGTGACGAGCGGCGAGGGCCGTCGCCGGCGATCACCAGGCGGGCGGAGTGACCCTGCTCGTGCAGTTCGGCCAACGTGTCGACGGAGCGTTCGACGGCCTTCTCCGGTGAGAGCCGTCCACAGTGGATGAGGAGGTTCTCCTTGCCCTGCAGGAGATCCCGCCGCAGGTCCACCGAGTGACGACGCGGGGTGAAGGTGGCCAGGTCGACACCGAGCGGCACCTGGGTGACGTTCGCAGCGCCGATGCGGTCGAACTCCTCGCGCGCGAAAGCCGTCGTGCAGACGACGGTGTCGTACGAGGCGGCCATGCGGCGGTTGGCCCAGTCGGCACCGCGCACGGCCGGGTTCTCCGGCAGCACGAACTGCAGCAAGCGATCCAGGCGTTCGTGGGAGATCACGACGTTCGGGATGCCGCGCTCGCTCGCCCACGCGCCCATGCCGCGCAACGTCAGCCGGTCGGAGACCTCCAGCCGGTCCGGCTTCAGGTGCTCCATCAGGGACTTGACGCGCCACGGGTCCACCACGCGGTAGCCGCCGGTGTACGGGATCTTGACGGCCGGCAGCGTGATGCGGCGGACTCCGCCGGGCAGCACCTCGTCCGCACGCCGGTCGCCCGGCACGACCAGCACCACCTCGTGACCCGACTGCACGTAGCCGGTGCCCAGGTGGTGCAGTGCCGTGCGGAGTCCGCCCGACTTGGGTCCGTAGAAGTTGGCTAGCTGAACGATCCTCAAGCGGCCGCCTGGTGAGTTAGTCCGATCACCGCAGCGTAGTGGCCCATCAGCTCGTCACAGATCGCAGGCCACGTGCGCGAGAGCACGGACTTGCGGGCGGCGAGACCGAACCGCTTGCGTTGCAGCGGGTCGCGCAGAAGTTCTACGTACTGCGCGATGTCGTGGTCGAAGAGGTATCCGGTCCGGCCGTGGTGAACCAGGTCACGCGGGCCGCCCGCGTTCGGCGCGAGCACCGGCAGGCCGGACGCGAGCGCCTCCTGCACGGCCTGGCAGAACGTCTCGTGCGGTCCGGTGTGGATGAAGACGTCGAGCGACGCGTAGGCCTCGGCGAGCGCCGCGCCGGTGCGGAAGCCGAGGAACTCCGCGTTGGGCAGGTCGCGTTCCAACTGTTCGCGGTCGGGGCCGTCGCCGACGATCCGCAGCTTCACGCCTGGAAGGTCGTGAAGCTCACGCAGCCGGTGCACCTGCTTCTCCGGCGCGAGGCGTCCGACGTAGCCCACGGTGAGCTCGTCGTTGTGCTTCGGGCGCGGGTGGAAGAGGTCGATGTCGACGCCGCGGCCCCACCGGTGCACGCGCGGCACACCGTGCGTTTCCAACGCCTCGACCGCGGAGCTGGACGGCGCCAGCGTGCGGTCGGCCAGCGTGTGCAGCCGCTTGGTCCACCGCCACGCGGCGCGCTTGGTGAGCCCGAGGCCGTAGTTGCCGGCGAACCCCGCGACGTCGGTCTGGTAGACCGCGACGGTCGGCACGTCGAGCTTGCGCGCGGCTCTGAGACCGTACGCACCCAGCACGAACGGCGACGCGAGGTGCACGACGTCCGGCTCGAAGTCAGCCAGCTCGTGCAGCACTCTCGGGCTCGGCACCCCGATGGGCAGACTCGTCACCATGGGCACGTCGACCGCGGAAACTCTGACGACGGGCGTGCCGTGGTGGGAGTCCGCGCCGGCACCTGGCGCGACGACCATCGCCTGGTGGCCGTTGCGGCGCAGGTGCTCCAGGACGCGGAGCACGGAGTTGGAGACCCCGTTCACCTGGGGCAGGAAGCTCTCGGTCACGATCGCTACGCGCACAGACACACCTTGTAGTGCCGGTGTGAAGTCCGCGTGACGCGAAATTTGACGCGGTCAGAACACCTCACGTCGTGGCCAGGTGATCGTCGATTCGTCATCTTCGATTGGGTTGCCGGTCACCCGACGCGGTGAAACTAGGCCAGCATGACCGTCTTGTCGTCTCGCCCCGCGCACCCAGTCGATCCCGGACTGGTGTCCATCGCGCTGGAAGTGGCTGGTCGCCTGGCGAACGACGCCTCCGACGTCATCATGGCCACCGCCGGCCGCGGCGTGCGTCCCGACTCCGACGAGTCGCCGTTCGACTGGGTCACCGACACCGACCGCACCCTGGAACGCCACACCCGCCGCGTGCTCACGGCTGAGTTCCCCGCGATCCCGGTGTTCTGTGAGAATTCTGACGCCGACGTGCCCGGCGACTCCGAGTTCCGCTGGGTGGTCGACCCGGTCGACGGCACCGCGAACTACACGGCGGGCATGCCTTGGTGCGCCTACAGCCTTGCCCTGGTGGACCGCTGGGGCCCGGTGGTCGGTGTGGTCGCCGACCCGTACCGCTCCCAGATCTACGCCGCCGCCCGTGGCCGCGGCATGCGCGCCAACGGCACGCCGGTCCGTCTGACCGAACGCCAAGGCGACTCACTGGTCGTGTGCACCGAAATGACTCGGACGGGTCCGTGGCCCGGAATGGGTGAATTCATCTCCACGGCCGCGATAGCAGGCACGGGCGTGCGCGTTCTGGGTTCGAAATGCCTTGCCGTGGCGCAAGTGGCGTTGGGCCACGTCGCTGCCGCAGTGCTGCACGGCTATCACGAGTGGGACGTGGCCGGTGCCGTGTCACTGGCCGTCGAATCCGGTGCGGTCGTGCTGGACAGACGCGGCGAGGGCGCTCAACTGCCCGTGGACGGCCTACTGGTGGCCGCACCCGACGCCGCCGACGAGGTGCTGGGCTGGTGGCAGTCCGCGCTTCAAGCGGACAGCTGAGGAAGCTGCTTCTCGAGCACCTCGAGGTGCGTGCGCGCCTCGTCCAGCTCCGGGTGGTCGAACATCTGCAACGCGACCCGGCCCACCTCGTTCTCGAACTGGTGGAAGTCGTGCGCGGCCTTGAGCAGCCGCTGGTACACCGGATGCTGCCGGTCGACCGCGCCGAGCGCCCTGCCCAGCTGCGCGATGCCGCGGACGTCGTCCAGCTCCTTGGTCAGCTGCTCGCTGATCCTCTGCAACCAGTCCTTGGCCGCCGACTTGGGCACCGTCTGAACCGCGTTGGCGACCCGCCTGGTGGACTCCGCACAACGTTCGACCAGCTCGGACCACATGTCGTAGGGCTGCTGCGGCATCGGCACGTACGCGGGCCTCGGCTGGCCGGGGCGCTGGATCGACCGGCGGATGAAGCCGATGCCCGTGCCGATCGCGAGGCCGGGGATGCCGCCGAAGGTCAGCGAGATGAACATCATCGCGATGATCGTCACGAAGAGCGAGGACGGCTTCTCGCTCGGAACGCTCACCTCGACGAGAACCGTGAGGGCACCCATGAGCAGGGTGCCGGCTGCGGCACCCCAGAGCGCTGAACGGACGACAACCCCCATAGCCCGTGATCGTGCCATGTTCACCGCGCGTTCGCGGTCCATCTGGAATCAATCAGCTGCGAATCATCTCTGCTATAGTTTTTGCTGTCGGTTCCAGTAGGAGCCGGAAGTGGACCCGGTTCACCGTCCGGACGGTCGGTTGCCGGGTTTCGCGCTTTCTGGGCACTGATCGAGCCGCACCACCGCGTCGAGCATCGGCTGGACACGCTGCCGCCAGTCGCCTCCCGCTCCGAAGCACCACGCGAGCGCATCGCTCGCCCACAGGACCGGGTCTTCAGCCGGGCGCAGGTGCTCGTAGGTGAACGGCTCGTCGACCTTCTCCAGAGCCAATGCCAGGGTTTGCCGATCGCGCACGTCCTGGTGCGCACAACTCTCGATCGCCAGCCGGGTGACACCGAGTTCCTGGAGCCAGGTCGCCGCAGCGGACAAGCACAGCTGCCGGGCGTGGACGTCGTCCGAATCGCGAACCGTCCAGACGGCAGCTCGCAGCTCCATTTCGCGCAACCGAGACACGAGCTCCCGCCTGCGCGAATCGCTCTCCTTCTTGAAATGCACCCGACGCTGGCCGGGCTTCACCAGCCGGCGCAGGGCAGAGCGAATCTTGTCCAGCTCACGCGGACGAACGACAACCGCGACGATCAGGTAGGTCATACCTCGTCGCGACTCATCCAGAAAACCGTGCCACATGAACCATATGGTCTCAAAGGAGTAACGAGCTACTCCGTTCAGGCGTCGAAGTCGACCGTCACGCATTCGCTGGTCGGCAGCGCCTGACAGGTCAGCACGAACCCCGCCGCCACCTCGGACTCGTCGAGCGCGTAGTTGCGCCGCATCTCGACGGACCCCTCGGTGACCAGCGCCCGGCACGTGCCGCACACCCCGCCCTTGCAGGCGAACGGCAGATCCGCGCGGACGCGTTGCGCGGCATCGAGGATCGGCTCGTCGGCGGGCAGCGGCAGGGTCGTCGACTTGCCGTCCAGCACCACGGTCACGGACGCGGCGGCATCGATCACGGCCTCGGCACGGCGGGGCGGGGGCGGCGGTTCGTCGACGTAGAAGAGTTCGTGGTGCACGCGATCGCTTGGGACGCCGCGGTCGCGCAGCACGGCGGTGGCGTCCTGGACCATCTCGTAGGGGCCGCAGAGCCACCATTCGTCGATGGCCTCGAACGGGACGACGCTGCCGAACAGCGCGGTCAGCTTCTCGGCGTTCAGGCGGCCGGTGAACAGTTCCACGTCGCGGGGTTCGCGGGACAGGACGTGGATCAGCTGGAACGTGGCTGGGTAGCGGTCTTTCAGGTCGGCGAGTTCGTCGGCGAACATCACCGTGTTGGTGCTGCGGTTGCCGTACAGCAGGGTCACGCGGGCGCCGGTGGCCAGCACGGTCGCGGCGATCGACAGGGCCGGAGTGATGCCGGAGCCGGCGACCACGAGGCCGTGATGCGTACCGACACCGGTCGGGGAGAACTTGCCCAGGGGCGGCAGGACTTCGAGCACGTCGCCGGGAGCGACGCGATCCACCAGCCACGTCGAGAACTGGCCGCCGTCGACACGGCGCACGCCGATTCGGGGCGCGGCACCGTGGGGCGCGCAGATCGAGTACGAGCGGCGTTCGTCACCCTGGCGAAGGGTCAGGTACTGGCCCGCGGCGAAGGCGAAGTCCTCGGACAGCTCCGCGGGCACGTCGAAGGTGACGGCCACGGCGTCGTCGCAGAGGCGGTCGACGCTGGCGACGGTGAGCTTGTGGAAGGCGGCTCCCCGTTTGCCGATTTTGGGCGACAACTCAGATCTCCTTGACGTGCTCGAACGGTTCGGCGCAGGCGTGGCAACGGCGCAGGGCCTTGCACGCCGTCGAGCCGAACCGAGAAATCTCCGAGGTGTTCAGCGAGCCGCACTGCGGGCACGCGACCTGCCGTGACGGCGGCACGAGGTTCAGTGGCACAGGCCCCGCGACGGAAGGCCCGACGCGCGAAGGAGGCGCGATGCCCGCGGCGGCCAGCTTCGAGCGCCCTTCTGAGCTGATCCAGTCCGTCGTCCAGGCCGGTGACAGGGACAGGCGCACCTCGACCTGCTCGTAGCCCGCGGAGATCAACGAACGGCGCAGGTCAGCACCCATCTCGTCGATCGCGGGGCAACCCGAGTAGGTCGGGGTGATGGTGACGACCACGCGACCGTCCTCTTCGGACACCTCGCGGAGCACGCCGAGGTCCGCGAGCGTGAGGACCGGGAGTTCCGGGTCCCGCACGGCCGACGCGATCTCGAGTGCAGTGGTCACCAGACCGCTCCTGGCAGCGAGCGGTGCAGGTGCTGCATCTCGGCGAGCAGGAAGCCCATGGCCTCGGTGTGCACGCCATCGCGACCCGCCATGCCCGCCACCCGTGCAGCGCGCGTGTCGGCAGGGCGTGTGAGACCGGCGGCAGACAGAACCGCCTCCAGCACACCGTCCACTTCGGACCTCAGTGAAGCCGGGTCGACCGCGACGCCGGTCAATGCAACTTCAACGCGGTGCGTCGCGAACAGCTCGTCCACGAACGGCCACACGCGGTCCAGACCGGCCTGCATGCGGCGGTGCGACTCGTCGGTGCCGTCGCCGAGCCGCACGGTCCACTGGGCGGCGTGGTCGCGGTGATAGGCCAGCTCTTTCAGGCCCTTCTCGGCGATGGCGGCGAGCACCGGGTCCGCCGAACCGCGCAGGCGGGAGAACAGGGCGAGGCGCCACGACGAGAACACCAGCAGGCGCGCGATGGTCGTGGCGAAGTCGCCGCCGGGGCCGGGTCCGCAGTCGATCTCGGCCAGGTGCACGTTGCGGAACTCGCGTTCGTCGCGCAGGTAGGCCAGCGCGTCCTCATCACGGCCCAGCACCTCGCCCGCACGCGTCAGCAGCATGCGGGCCTGGCCCAGCAGGTCCAGCGCGATGTTGGCGAGAGCGATGTCCTCTTCGAGCTCCGGAGCGCGCGAGCACCACTCCGACAGGCGCTGCGAGAAGATCAACGCGTCGTCGCCGAGCATCAGGCAGTAGGCGGCGAGAGCGTCGCGGTCCACACCGGCCGGGAACTCGCGGTTCACGCCGGACAGGGCCTCCGAGAAGCCCGTCCCGAACGCCCAGTGCGCGTCTTCATGGCCCAGCAAGGACTCGTAGGCGTTGTCGAAGCTCATAGGTGCGGCACGTCCTCGGGAATCGCGTAGAACGTCGGGTGCCGGTAGACCTTGTCCCCCGCCGGCGCGAAGAACGGGTCCTTCTCGTCGGGCGAGGAGGCCGTGATCTCCGTGGCGGGCACGACCCAGATCGAGACGCCCTCGTTGCGGCGCGTGTAGACGTCACGGGCGTTGCGCAGCGCCATCTCCGCGTCCGGCGCGTGCAGCGAACCGACGTGCACGTGGTTCAGGCCGCGCTTGCCCCGCACGAACACTTCCCACAGCGGCCAAGACGTGCTCACGCGGCACCTTCCTTCGCAACGGCGTGCTTCGCGGCATGTGCGGCGGCGGCCTCACGGACCCAGGCGCCGTCCTCGTGCGCCTTGCGGCGGTGGGCGATGCGCTGCTCGTTGCAGACGCCGCCACCCTTGACGACCTGCCAGAACTCGTCCCAGTCCGGCTGACCGAAGTCGTACTCGCCGCGCTCTTCGTTCCACTTGAGCTCGGGGTCCGGGAACGTCACGCCGAGCGCCTCGGCCTGCGGCATGCTCATGTTCACGAACTTCTGCCGCAGCTCGTCGTTGGTGTCGCGCTTGATCCGCCACGCCATCGACTGCTCGGTGTTCGTGGACTCCGCGTCCGGCGGGCCGAACATCATCAGCGCCGGCCACCACCACCGGTTCACCGAGTCCTGCACCATGTCGCGCTGCTGCTGGGTGCCGCGCATCATCGTCATGAGCAGCTCGTAGCCCTGACGCTGGTGGAACGACTCTTCCTTGCAGATGCGGATCATGGCGCGCGCGTACGGCCCGTAGGACGTGCGGCACAGCGGCACCTGGTTGCAGATCGCGGCGCCGTCGACGAGCCAGCCGATCACGCCGACGTCGGCGAACGTCAGCGTCGGGTAGTTGAAGATCGAGGAGTACTTCTGGCGGCCCTCGATGAGCTTGGTCGTCAGGTCCTCGCGGTCGGCGCCGAGCGTCTCGGTCGCCGAGTACAGGTACAGGCCGTGACCGGCCTCGTCCTGCACCTTCGCCAGCAGGATCGCCTTGCGCCGAAGCGAGGGCGCGCGCGAGATCCAGTTGCCCTCCGGCTGCATCCCGATGATCTCGGAGTGCGCGTGCTGGGCGATCTGCCTGATCAGGGTCTTGCGGTAGCCGTCGGGCATCCAGTCGCGCGGCTCGATGCGCGATTCGGCCTGCACGGTGCGCTCGAAGCGCAGCTCCAGGTCATCCGCCATGCACCGATGTTACACCCGCGTCCCGAATCTGCGTAGAACTGTCACAACCGCTGCGATGACGATCCAGACGGCCAGCAGGAAGGTGCCGACGGGCAGCAGGCTGAGCACGGCGCTCCGGCCCGCGACGCGCGTGAGTTCCGGGTTCGTCTGGTCGTACTCGACCCGCACGTTGTCCCCGACCTTCAACCCGGCCGGGTACAGCACGCCCTGGGACGGGATGATCACGCGCCCGTCCGGTGTGGCGTAGCGCACAACCGTCCTGTTGAAGGCCACGGAGTCGACCTGCGCGACCGCCTGCCCCACGTTGCGTTCGATGGCCATGTCGTCCCGCCAACAAGCGATCGGCAGCAGCACGCACACGAGCGTGACCACCCCGCCGACCACGAGCAACGTTCTAGTAACCGCACGGCGGACGCGAACACCGAGCGGCGGCTTGGTCACTGCGTCCTCCACCACAACTGAGAAGTCTAGAGCCGGGCGGGTGCCGCGCTTTCAGGTTGAGGTCCATACAGTCGAGACGTGACCTCTGCACCGACATCGCGCACACGGCAGCGAATTCGCGTCCGGTCGAAGCGGGACACCGCCGGTGACCTGCTCGGACTGCTGCCAGACCCGGAGCACGCGCTCGCCTGGGTGCGCGACGGTTCAGGTCTCGTGGGGTGGGGTGAAGCGGCAAGACTGGAGGTCAGCGGCCCGGACAGGTTCGCGCAGGCCGACAAGTGGTGGCGCGAGTTCGTCTCGCACCTCGACATCGACGACGAGCTGGGCGTGCCGGGCAGCGGCCCCGTCGCGTTCGTCTCGATGGCCTTCGCCGACGAGCCGGGCGACTCGGTGCTGATCGTCCCCGAGGTCGTGGCCGGCCGCCGCAACGGCGAGCAGTGGATCACCACGATCGGCGCCTCGGACCCGGCCCCCAACATCGCACCCCTGTCGCGGCCCTCGACGGTCCGGTACGCGAACGGGCAGCTGCCGGTCACGCAGTACCGCGAGGCCGTGCGCTCGGCCGTCGCCCGGATGCGCGCGGGCGAACTGGACAAGGTCGTGCTGGCCCACGATCTGGTGGCCGTGACCGATCGGCGCCTTGACCAGCGCTTCGTGCTGCAGGGTCTCGCACGGCGGTATCCGGAGTGCTGGGCCTACGCCGTCGACGGGCTGGTCGGCGCCACGCCGGAGCTGCTGCTGCGCCGGACCGGTTCGGTCGTTGATTCCCGAGTACTTGCCGGCACCACCTGGCCGCACGACGGTGTGTCGGACGAGGAGCTCGCGGCGGCGTTGATGTCGTCGGAGAAGAACCTCGAAGAGCACGACTACGCGATCACCTCTCTCGCGGAGACGCTCCGGCCGTACTGCACCACGATGTCTGTCGAGGGGCCCTCGGTGCTGCGCCTGCCGAACGTGTCGCACCTGTCCAGCGACGTGATCGGCGAGCTGTCGTCGTCCACGTCGCTGCTGCACCTCGGCGAGGCCGTGCACCCGACCGCGGCGGTGGGCGGGACGCCCCGGCTGGACGCCACGACGTTGATCTCGCAGCTGGAGGGCATGGACCGCGGCCGGTACGCCGGGCCGGTCGGGTGGATCGACGGCAACGGCGACGGCGAACTCGGCATCGCCTTGCGGTGTGCGCAGATCTCCGGCTCCACCGCGCGACTGTTCGCTGGCTGCGGGCTCGTGGCGGACTCGGATCCGGACATCGAGGTGCAGGAGGCGCACGCGAAGATGCGACCGATGCGTGAGGCCCTCGAAGGTCTTTAGTGGCGTGGCTCGAAACGTTGCCGTGCGAATTCGCGGTCAGACGGACGCAGCGTGGTGCCGCCCCCGCGTCCTCATACCGGAGTCGTATGGGGGCGCGGGGGCGGTGCCGCGCTGCGTCCTGCTGAGCGTGAATTCACCGCCAACGTTTCGAGCCACGCCACTAACCGTGTGGTCCACCGCTGACGTAGATGACCTGGCCGGTGACGAAGTCGGCGTCCTCGGCCGTGAAGAACAACACCGCACGCGCGATGTCGTGCGGTGTGCCGATCCGGCCGACCGGAATCGTCTTCGCCTGCGCTTCGAGATGTTGTTCCAGCGTCCGGCCCGCCCGCGCTGCGGAGACAGTGGTCATCTTCGTGTGCACAACGCCGGGGCCGACTGCGTTCACCGTGATCCCGTGCTGGGCGAGATCCAGCGCGGCGGCTCGGGTGAAGCCCTCCAGGCCCGACTTCGCGGCTACGTAGTTGATGCGCTCGTCGTCGCCTAGCGCGGAGATGCTCGAGATGTTGACGATGCGGCCCCAACCGGTCTCGCGCATGGCCGGTGCGGTGGCTTTGAGGGTGAGGAAGCTGCCGCGCAGGTGGGTGTTGACGACGGCGTCCCAGTCGTCGAGCGGCATGTCCAGGACGTTGTTGTCCTTGGCGAATCCGGCGTTGTTGACCAGGATGCCCACCGGGCCGAACGCTTTTGCCACCTCGGCTACGGCCTGGGTGACCTGCGCGGGGTCGCTGACGTCTGCGTGGACGGCCAGCGCTGTGCCGCCTGAGGCTTTGATCTGATCGGCTACCGCATTGGCGGTCTCGGGCGTTCGGTCCAGGACGGCTACCTGGTGTCCTTGGCCGGCCAGTTCCTGGGCGATGCCTGCGCCTATGCCGGAACCAGCGCCGGTGATCAGGGCGACACGTGACTGCATGGGCCGATCCTGGTGTTGACCGGTCGGTGGCCGCTACTCAATTGATGAGGCCAGGACGCTCGCCACGAATGCCGCCTTGCCTTCCGTGTACGCCTCACGGTCGTGCCCGTTGGCTTGGGACAGCTGGCGTTTCAGGTCCTCGTACTGCTGCGCCTTGGTGGGGTCGTTGCGGAGGGCGTCGCGGAACCTGATCTGGTCGATCCACCGCTGGTGACCGGCCTCGATCAGGTGGAGGTGGGCTTCTCGTCGTTGGCCAGTGGGGTCCGGTTTGACGTAGAAGCGTCGCCACGGGCGTTGGTCCAGTTCTGGAGGGACGTAGGACCAGCCGGCTGCTGCCAGGTGTTCGGAGGCTTCTGCCGCTGTGGTGTCCAGGTCGGTCACCGAGGCGGCCAGGTCGACGATCGGTTTGGCGGCGAGGCCGGGGACGGCTGTCGAGCCGATGTGCTCGATTCCGTCGACTAGCCAGGGGCCGAGCAGATCGGTCAGGCGTGCGCGTTCTGCTTCCGCACGGACGGCCCATTGCGGGTCGTGTGGACGAATCTCGGCCCGCTCGTACGCCCACGCGGGAGCTTCCTCGCTCATCGATCCCACCCGTCACAGGCCCGGAAAACGCTGACGCAGGGGTCCCCCTGAACTGCACTGCTCCCCGGAAGTTGGACTGGTTCCAGTTCCTTCGTCCGGGGAGTGTTGTGTATTCGGGGAGTTCGTTGTCTGTGGGGCAGCGTGAGGCTGCGGTGCGGTTGTTCGAGCAGGGTTTTGGTCGTAAGGCGGTGGCGGCCAGGTTGGGTGTGGGGTGGGCGGCGGTGGGACGCTTGCATGATCGGTGGCGGCTTAGGGGTGTGGGAGCGCTGGTCGTGAAGCGGGATGCGCGGGTGTACTCGTTCGAGGTCAAGCTCGAGGTGGTGCGCCGGTTCGCGGCGGGTGAGGCGACCGCGGTCGAGCTGGCCGGTGAGTACGGGCTGTCCTCACCGAAGCTGGTGCAGAGCTGGGCGCGGGAGGTCCGGCGCGGTGGCGAGGACGCGTTGCGGCCCAAGCGGAAGGAACCCCGGCCTGAAGTGGGGCCGGGTTCGGGTGGGACCGGTGAGCTGGAGCGGTTGCGGGCGGAGAACCTGCGGCTGGCGGCGAAGGTGGCCTACCTGGAAAAACTGCGGGTCTTGAGGGAGCAGGGGCGAGACTGAAGGCTCAGGCCATCGTCACTCTCAAGGCCGAGTTTCCGCTGGTGGTGCTGCTGGAGGTCGCGGGACTGGCCCGGTCGACGTTCTTCTATCACCAGGCCCGGCTGTCACGGCCTGATCCGCAGGCCGCGCTCAAGGCCGCCATCACGGAGGTGTTCACCGAGGCCAAGGCCCGCTACGGGTATCGGCGGGTTCACGCCATGCTGACGCGAGCGGGCTGGCAGGTCGCGGCCAAGACCGTGCTGAAGCTGATGAACACTCTGGGCCTGGTCTGCCAGGTGCGGCGGCGCCGGCGTTATCGGGGCTGGTCAGGACTGTCAGGCCTGGTTGCGGCGAATGTGCTGGATCGCCAGTTCACAGTGCCGGCGCCGAACACCGCATGGGTCACCGACCTCACCGAGTTCAAGATCGGTGACCGCAAGGTCTACCTGTCACCGGTGATCGATCTGTTCGATCGATCAGTCGTCGCCTACAGCCATGGGTCCGCACCCACGCTGGAACTGGCGAACTCCTCACTGCGCCGGGCCATCATCACCCTGCGACCAGGTCAGCGGCCCCTGGTGCACTCCGACCAGGGCTTCCACTACCAGCACAACTCCTGGCAGCGGATCCTCTCCGACGCCGGGCTGACCCAGTCGATGTCGAGGCGCGGTAACTGCCTGGACAACGCCATCGCCGAGAACTTCTTCGGCCACCTCAAGGAAGAACTGTTCCACCACAACAAGTTCGACAGCGTCGAGGACTTCACCACCGCGCTGGACGACTACATCGCCTGGTTCAACACCACGCGCATCTCCACCACGCTGGGAAACCTGAGCCCGGCCGACTACCGAGCCCAGGCCCTCACCACCTAGCCTTCACACCCCAGTCCAACTTCCGGACAGCAGTGCAAACTGGGAACCCCTGCGTCATAACGTACTCAGCAGGTCTGACAGAAAATCGCGGTCAGGCGAGCGGCTTACTTGTGCGCGTCCAGCAGCTCGTGCGTCAGCTGGATCTTGGCGCGCGACTTCGGCTCAGCAGCCTTGGCCGACGCGACCGACAGCGTCTTCGCGGCCACGTCCGACGAACGGCCAGGAGCCTCCGCCGGCTTGCCCTTGGTGAAGAGCCACGTCTGGAACACCTGATCCAGCTGCTGGCCCGACACCCGCTCCGCCACCGCGATGAACTCCTCGATGGTGGCGTCGGAGTACTTCTTCTCGGCGGTCCAGGTTTTCAGGATCTCGAAGAACTTCTCGTCACCGACGGCCACGCGCAGGGCGTGCACGGCGAGGGCGCCGCGGTCGTAGACGGCGCCGTCGAAGACCTTGTCGGCGCCGGGGTCGCCGGGCAGGACGTCCCAGAACGGGCTGTCGGCCGGGTAGAGGTCGTAGGTGAAGTCGGAGTTCTCCTGTGCCGTGCCCTCACCGATGTGCTCGGACCAGAGGAACTCCATGTAGGAAGCGAAGCCCTCGTTCAGCCAGATGTCGCGCCAGTGGTGCACCGACACCGAGTCGCCGAACCACTGGTGGCCCAGTTCGTGCGCGACGACGTAGGTGTTGGCGCCGCGGCGGAAGAAGGCCGTGTCGTAGACCGGGCGGGTCTGGTTCTCGAGTGCGTAGCCCAGGTCCGGGGTGACGACGCCGCCCTGTGCCTCGAACGGGTACGGGCCGACGTTCTCCGCGAGGAACTCGTTGATCTCGGGCGTGCGCTCGATGCTGGCCTTCGCGGCGTCGGTGTTGTCGCCGAGGCGCTCGGAGTAGGCGTTGACCGACGGCTGACCGGACGGAGTGGTCGACTGGCGGATCTCGAATTGGCCGATCGTCAGGAACGTCAGGTACGTCGCCTGCGGCTTGGTGCTGCGCCAGTTCCAGCGCGTGTAGCCGTTGATCTGGCGGGTCTGGCCGACGAAGGTGCCGTTCGAGATCGCCTCGACGCCGTTCGGGACGGCGACGTTGACGTCGAAGGTGGCCTTGTCGGTCGGGTGGTCGTTGGACGGGAACCACCAGGAGGCGATTTCCGGCTCACCGATGGCCAGGGCGCCGTCGGTGGTCTTGGTCCACGCCGTGAAGCCGTTGCGGTCCTTCACTGCGGAAGGCGTGTCGGCGTAGGTGACGACGATCGTCAGATCCTGGCCCTTGCGCACACCGCCGCGCGGGGTGAGCGTGAGCTCGCCGTCGTCCGAGACGAACGAGGCCGGCACGTTGTTGACCCGGACCGACTTCACCTTGAGCAGGAAGTCCAGGTTGAACTGCGTGAGGTTCTCGGTGGCCTTGGCGAGGATCGTCGTCGTGCCCGACAGCTGGTCGCCGTTCGGGTTGTAGTTGAGCCTGATGTCGTAGTGGGAGACGTCGTACCCGCCGTTGCCGTACTTCGGGTAGTACGGATCACCGGCGCCAGGTGCGCCTGGGGACGCCGCCAGCGCCGTCCCCGCGAAAAGCGTCATCGCAGCCGCGGACGCGACCGCGGCCGTCGCCTTGGATCTGATCGACATGCGCGCGACGCTATCCACACTTTTGCGGTACCAACCACCGACTTACGTATGTTTCCTATCTGCTGAAAACGGTTGACACCGTCGACTTGAGACGTTGGTGCAGCCCGCGCAGTTCTTCACGTTTTGCCTGCACTTCCACCACTCGGAGGCCCGACGGGCGCGCAAGTGCGCTACGGAACTCCTCCTGGCCGTCCACTTTGGAGTGCGGAATTCGGTAGCCCGCGCACAAAGCGGTCAGATCAGTCCCGTGCGGGGTGCCGAAAATCCGTTCGAAACTCTGGTCGTACTCCGGAGCGCCTTGTTCCAGCAAGGAAAAGATCCCGCCGCCGTCGTCGTTGAGCACGACGATCGTGAGGTCCGGCAGGCGGTCGGCGAGCAGGCCGTTGCTGTCGTGCAGGAACGTCAGGTCGCCCATCAGCGCGTATGCGGGACCCTGATGGTTCATAGCCAGACCCACGGCCGTGGAAACGCTGCCATCGATGCCCGCGGCACCCCGGTTCGCGTGCACGGTGACGTCCGCTCGACGCTCGCCCACGTAGTCCACGTCGCGGATCGGGTTGGACGAGCCGACGAACAGCATCGCGCCCGGCGGCATCGCCTGGGTGAGGTCGCGGGCGACGTGCAGACCGGTCGGCCACGGCTCGGCGTCCAGCAGATCGTCCACGGCGACGCTGACGTTCTTCACCGCGCTCTGCCACGCCTGCGTCCACTCCCCGTCCAGCTCCACGGGCTCCGGCAGCCAGGTCGACGCGCGCGTGGCGGTGAACTGCACGTCCGGCCACTGCGCCTGGTCACCGACGGCGTGCACGACCGGCGTGCCGGCCAGCAGGGCCTGCTGGCCCCTGGAGAGGGTCACTCGACCCACGACCAGCACCGCGTCCGGCCGCAGGTGCTCCGGCAGGCCCGCGTTGAGCAGCAACGAGCCGTGCCGCAGGCCACCAGGCGCGGTCGGCTCCGCGATCACCGGCCAGCCCAGCCCGGAGGCCTTCCCGAGCCGCTCGGGACGATCCTCGCCGAGCAGCACCAGCGTGCGGGCGGGCAGATCGGACGGACGGGTCTCGACGCCGGAGGTGCGATCGGTCACGGTCCACGGGCCGCTGCGATCGGACGTGGGCCAGGCGTCGTCGGAAGGCGTGAGTGGCGGGCGGAACGGCACGTTGACGTGCGACGGGCCGTCCGCGGCGATGGCGCGACAGATCAGCGAGCGCGTGGTGGGCTCGTCGGCGCCCTCCGGCATGTGCAGCGTCTGCAGGCCGAGCACGTCGTGCTGGTTGATCGTCTGGCTGGCGCCGGTGCGGTAGAGGTCGACCGGGCGGTCGGCGGTCAGCGCGATCAACGGCACGTTCGTCAGCTGCGCCTCGATGACGGCGGGGTGCAGGTTCGCGACCGCGGTGCCGCTGGTGCACGTCACGACGGCGGGCTCGCCCGTCTTCGCCAGGCCGAGCGCGAGAAATCCTCCGCTCCGCTCGTCGATGCGCACGTGCACCGTGAGCAGGCCTTTTTGCTCGGCCTGGTGCAGCGCGAACGACAGCGGGGCGTTGCGCGAACCGGGGCACAGAACGACGTGACGGACGCCGTTGCGCACCAGTTCGTCGACGATCACCCTCGCCTGCGTCGTGGACGGGTTCATCCCGCAATTGTCACCGGACCGGGCTGAGAGGTCGCCCGCTGGTCTCAGCAGCGGAGGCTTAGGCTCTCGTCCGTGGCAGATCAGGAGCTCTTCGACCCGTCGTTGTGGAAGCCGATCGAGGGCTTCGACTTCACCGACATCACCTACCACCGCGCGCTCGACCAGGGCACGGTCCGCATCGCGTTCAACCGGCCGGAGGTGCGCAACGCGTTCCGGCCGCACACCGTGGACGAGCTGTACCGGGCGCTCGACCACGCGCGGATGTCGTCGGACGTGGGCGTCGTGCTGCTGACCGGCAACGGCCCCAGCCCCAAGGACGGCGGCTGGGCCTTCTGCAGTGGTGGTGACCAGCGGATTCGCGGGCGCAGCGGCTACCAGTACGCCTCCGGTGAGACCGCCGACACGGTGGACCCGGCGCGGGCGGGGCGGCTGCACATCCTGGAGTGCCAGCGGCTGATCAGGTTCATGCCGAAGGTCGTCATCGCGGTCGTGCCCGGCTGGGCGGCGGGCGGCGGCCACAGCCTGCACGTCGTGTGCGATCTCACGATCGCCAGCGAGGAGCACGCGAAGTTCAAGCAGACCGACGCGGACGTCGGCTCGTTCGACGGCGGCTACGGCTCGGCGTACCTCGCGCGGCAGGTCGGGCAGAAGTTCGCCCGCGAGATCTTCTTCCTCGGCCGCACGTACTCCGCCGAGGACATGCACAAGATGGGCGCCGTCAACGAGGTCGTGCCGCACGCCGAGCTGGAGAACACGGCGCTGGAGTGGGCCCGCGAGATCAACGGCAAGTCGCCGACCGCGCAGCGCATGCTCAAGTACGCGTTCAACCTGATCGATGACGGTCTGGTGGGACAGCAGCTGTTCGCCGGTGAGACGACCCGGCTCGCGTACATGACCGACGAGGCCGTCGAGGGCAGGGACGCCTTCCTGGAGAAGCGCGATCCCGACTGGTCGAACTACCCGTACTACTTCTGAGCGGCCGACGTGCTGGACGAACTGCGCGCGGCGCTGACCAGCGGAGAACCCCTGCTCGACGGCCCGCTCGACGGCTGGGAGAAGCGGGCGGTGCTCGGCGTGCCCACCTCCGGGTCGACGGGTGAGCCGAAGACGGTCCTGCTCGACGCCGACGCGCTGACGACGTCCGCCGAGGCCACCCACGAACGGCTCGGCGGACCCGGCACGTGGCTGCTGGCGTTGCCCACGAACCACATCGCCGGCGTCCAGGTGCTGGTCCGGTCGATCATCGCCGGCACCACGCCCGGCGCGATGGACATGTCGAAGGGCTTCCGGGCGATGGGCTTCGCGCAGGCCGCCCGGCCGGTGCTGACCCAGCCGGGCCGCCACTACACCGCGCTGGTGCCCACGCAACTCTCCCGGCTCGTCGCCGGCGAAGGACCGGGGCTCGAGGCGCTGCGGCAGTTCGACGGCGTGCTGATCGGCGGGGCGGCCACCCCGCCGAACCTCCTCCAGCAGGCGCGCGCGCTCGGCGTGCAGGTCGTCACGACCTACGGCATGAGCGAGACGGCTGGTGGGTGTGTATACGACGGTGAGCCGCTGCGGGACGTGCAGTTGCGCACCGACGACGTGATCGAGATCAGCGGCCCGGTGCTCGCCTTGGGCTATCGCGGCGCGCGCGAACCGTTCGGCAAGTGGTTCCGCACGGGCGATCTCGGACGACTGCGCGACGGGCGGCTGGAGGTGCTCGGGCGCGCGGACGACGTGATCGTCACCGGCGGCGAGAAGGTACCCCCGGTGCTGGTGGAACGGGCTCTGTCCACCGTTGCGGGCGTGCTGGAGGCCTGTGTGGTCGGCCTGCCGGACGACGAGTGGGGCCAGGTCGTCGCCGCGGCTGTCGTGGCGCGCGGTGCGGAGCCGTCGGTCGACGAGTTGCGGGCTGCGGTGGCCGAAGCCGTGGGGCGTGCGGCGGCGCCCAAGCTGGTGCGGTTCGTGTCCGAGCTGCCGTTGCGCGGACCGGGCAAAGTCGACAGAACAGCTGTTGCCGACTCATTTAGGTCATGAGCTCGTCCCCCAGGTACAGGCGATTTGTCTCCTGATCCTCGGGTTCTGGGGTGCCAATAGGCTTGCTGCTGCCGCCCTAGCTGGCTGCCAGGGTGGGCGCTGCGTGTGGACGCATGACTTCGCCCCAGCCCGCCACACCGCGTGTTGCGATGTTGCGTGCCGCGTTGTGGTCGGCGTGCCCAACGAAGCCGCACCGACCACAGACGTACGACGCTTGCGAGCGCCGGTTCTTCTTGTCGATCTCACCGCAGTTGCTGCATTGCTGCGAGGTGTAGGCAGGATCAACCTGCACGAACGCCAGGCCCGCTTTCTCGGCCTTGTAGCCGAGGAACCGGCCGAGCTGAGCGAACGCCCAGGAATGCAGCGTGGTCCGTTGGGGCTTGCGAAGCCGTACCCGGTCACGGATCCCCGTCAACAGCTCGACGGCGATGCCACGTCCGGTGCGTTCAGCCTCGGCCACGATGCGCTTGCTGATCTGATGGTTCACGTCGGCGGCGAACCGCTTCTCCTTACGGCGGCGCTTCTTCAGCAATCGCCGCGCGGAGGAGGTCTTCGTGGCCTGCAACCGCTTCCGGAGGTGCTGCTGCCGCTTGCGGTAGTGGTTCAGGCGAGCCCCGGACATCCGATCACCATCGGAGGTGGTCGCGAGGTTCACGATCCCCATGTCAATCCCGAGGAATCCGTTCGCGGGCTCCCGCCTGGGCGCTTCAGGGCTGTCAACGACAGCATGCAGCACCCATACCCCGTCACGGCAGATCAGATCGGTTTCCCCGATCGGCCCGGACCGCAACAGCGCGAGATGGCCAGGGTGTCCCACGATCCGCAAGTTGCGGAGCCGCCCTGCGGTGCTCCAGATCGACACTGTGCCCTCGCGGCCGGTCTGCCCGAGCTGCCAGGACAGGCAGCGCGCATCGAACGGCTGTCCCGCCTCCGAACGGAACCCAATCGGGTTGAGCCCGGCCTTACGACGCTTCTCTGACCCTGGAGGCCCGTGGTTCCCTGCCATGATGTTGGCACGCAACGCCGTGTACGCATCCACGGTCTTGCCGATCACCCGGATCGTCGGCTGCGCCGCCAGCCCGAACCGTTCGCGTAGTTCGGTGTAAAAGCGTTTCTGCACGTCGAACTTCCGGAACTCACCGGCGGCATGCATTCGCTCAGCCAGCCACGACGCGGCGGCATTGCAGGCCTGCAGGGTCGCCAGCAGCGCCGCCGCCTGCTCAGGCGTCGGCAGCAGCCGCACCTGCACCGCCTGCTTCACATCGATCAGCATGGCACTGCGCCACCTCACCACGACGGCAGCCCCGCTGGGTCAGCTCCTGTTGACCGCAACGACCAACCTTGCTGCCGAAATAGTTGGAGATTTAGGTGAACCTTTACCGCTGAGGACAACTCTTCCCGCGAAGCGCGCGGACCCAAGCCGCGCGCGTTAGCGATGGGGGTTTCTCATGCGCTACCTGTTGCCGCTGGCCGTCGGCGCGGTGCTGACCGCCGGGCTGGCATCCCCTGCCCAGGCAGCACCGCAGTCGAACGAGTGGACCGCCGACGTGAGCGGCCGCGCCGTCTCGTGGGGTGGCTCGCCGAAGATCGGCCTGATCCCGCTCGGGTCGCACAGACTCGCTCAGCCCGCCAACGCGGTCACGGCGTCGGTGGCCGGCGACGGTGTGGTGGACGTGCGCGGTCTGCGTGCGGATGGTCAGTGGACCGAGTGGTACGAGACGTCGGCCACGCAGCCGGTCACGTTGCCGGTGACCACCTCGACGCTGGAGACCCGCGTGGTTCTCCACAGCGGCAAGGCTTCCAGCGTGAAGGTGTCGGCCACGACCGCGCCTGCGGCTTCCGACGACTTCACCGCTGCTGCTGCGGGCCGGTCCTACCGCGTGTACGCGACGCGTGAGGGCCTGGTCGGTGGCACGACGGCGAACGGCCACACGATCCGTTCGCGCGACCACTTCGTGGCGTTGCCGTCGCGGCGTGGCCTGGCGCCCAACAACTCCGGCAGCTACAGCGTGCAGGTGTGCGCGTCGAACGGCCGTTGCGAGTGGGCGCCCGTGTGGGACGTCGGCCCGTGGAACACCAAGGACGACTACTGGAACCCGTCCACGACCCGGGAGATGTGGAAGGACCTGCCGCAGGGCAAGCCCGAGGCGCAGGCCGCGTACGAGAACAACTACAACGGCGGCAAGGACCAGTACGGGCGTGAGGTCGCGAACCCGGCGGGCATCGACCTGGCCGACGGCACGTTCTGGGACGGCCTGAAGCTGACCACGAACTCGTGGGTGACCGTGACCTACCTGTGGACGGGCTCCGGTCCTGTCGGGACGGTGCGGACCTCGGCGGCGAACGGCACCGTGAACGTGCGAAGCGGCGCGAACTCGTCGACCTCGCAGGTCGGCCTGGCCGGCAACTACGCGCAGGTGCGGGTCACCTGCCAGCTGACCGGTGAGTCGGTGTCGGGCACGCAGGGCACGTCGAACATCTGGTACCGGATCGCGTCCGGCAAGCACATCGCCAAGGCGTACGTGGCGGGCGTCTCCGGAGCGACTAGCTGCTGATACACCCGTTGGCGGGTCCTCAGTGGCCATAGCGGAGGATGGAGGCATGGCCTCAGTCGTCCAGTGGATCCAGGGGACCCGCCCTCGTACGCTGCCGAACTCGATCGCACCAGTGATCGTCGGCGCGGCGGCGGCGCACCACATCGACGAGTTCAACGTGCTCTACACGGTGCTCGCTCTGGTCGTGTCGGTGGCGCTGCAGATCGGCGTGAACTACGCCAACGACTACTCCGACGGCATCCGCGGCACCGACGACAACCGGGTGGGACCGTTCCGCCTGACCGGTTCGGGTGCCGCGGAGCCCTCGAAGGTCCGGCTGGCCGCGTTCATCTCGCTCGGGGTCGGCGCGCTGGCGGGAATCGCGCTGGTGGTGTTGTCCGGCTACTGGTGGATGCTCGCGTTGGGCGCCGTGTGCATTGCAGGGGCGTGGTTCTACACCGGCGGCAAGCGTCCGTACGGCTACGCGGGCCTGGGCGAGATCGCGGTGTTCCTCTTCTTCGGGCCGGCCGCGGTGCTGGGCACGCTGTACGTGCAGTCCGGCGAGATCACCGGCATCGGCATCGGGTCGTCCATCGCGATGGGGTCGATCTCGGCCGCAGTGCTGGTGGCGAACAACCTGCGGGACATCCCGACGGACGCCGTGTCGGGCAAGCGGACCCTGGCCGTGGTGCTGGGCGACAAGGACACCCGCAGGCTGTACCTGGCGCTGGTGGCGGTGCCGTTCCTGATCGCGCTGGGGATGACCGTGCGGGTGCCTTACGCGTTGCTCGGATTCCTCGCGGCGCCGGTGTTGCTGCCCGCCGTGCGCCGGGTGGCCGCCGGGCGCGGAGGCCGTGACCTGATCCCCGTGCTGCAGTTCACCGGGATCGCGATGCTGGCGTGGGCGGTACTCGTCAGCGCCGGGTTGTTCCTGGACTAGCTCTACCAGGCGTCTTCGGTGAACTGGGTGGGCTCGTCGTCGTCCTGACGCGCGGGCTTGCGAGGAGCCGGCGGTGGGGCCGTCTCGCCCTTGATCAGCTCGTCGAGCTTCGCGCGGTCGGCTTCGAGTGCCTGGCGCACCAGGGGATCGTGGCTCGCCTCGCCGGTGAGCACCTGGCGCCAGCTCAGCCCGGCGCCGCGGGCGATGCGGTCGGCCAGCTGACGCATCGCGGGTGAGGCGTCGCTCGACTTGGCGAACTGCATCACCCTGCGAACGTCCTCAGTGGACGGTTCCTTGCCCTTGATGTTCTGCTGAGCGGCCCGCATCGCGCGGTCCGCCTCCGCGACGGCACCCGTCAGGAAGTCCTCCGCCGCGAGGATGTCCGGTGTTCGCCAGGCCGTCATCACCACTTGTCCTCCGTGAAGATGTCGGGGGCGTTCTCGTCGCCGTCGTCACCCCGGTTCCTGCGCGGATCCTGGGCGTTCATGATCTCGTCGGCGGTCATGCCCTCCTGCAGCATCTGGAACGCCTGCTTCATCTTCTTGACGTTCTCCTGCTGCATGGCCTGCACGTCGGGATCCTGGGCGGCCTTGCCGGAGACGACGTCCTCCCAGGAGAACTCGCCCGCGTCCACCTTGCGCTTCAGGGCCTTGAGCTGCTCCGGCGCGTCCCGCTCCTGCGCCGCCCGTTCGACCTGCTGGGCGATCGCCTTGAAGTCGACGGGCGGGATCGGCGGCAGCGGCGTGTCCTTGAGGCGGTTCGCGAGGTCCTGCGCCTCCTTGAAGCGCGCGTCGACCTGCGCCTCTGCCGCCCGCAGCTCAGCCGGCTTCCAGCTGTCGTTCGGGCCCGCGGTGGGGGTGGTCATCAGTTCTCCCTCGCGAAGAGCCCGCGCTGAATCGGCCTGGCGTCGCCGCGAATGTCACTCACCTCGTTGCGCTGGGCGAGGGTGCGCCACTGCCGGAAGTCTACTTCGGACAGACCGAGTTGCTGGGCCGTTTCGTAGTTCTCACCGAGGAAGTGCAGCACCGCCTGGTCGCCCAGGACGCCGATGATCTCGAACTCCGCGCCCCGGTACGTGCAGACCGTGCGGACCAGCTTGAGGTCTTCGACGACCGCGTCCGGCACCTCGAGGAACTGGACGCCGTTCTCGTCGGTGAAGTCCGGCGGTGCGGGCTGACCGGCGAGCGGATGCAGCAGCACGGAGCCGGGCGTGGGACCGAAGTCGATGTCGAAGTCCTGGCCGCGGTACCGGCCGATCAGTCCACGCCGGACAGTCGGCCGCAGCGGAACCGGTGCCTGCCAATACCTTCCGGGCCCGAAGCCGACATCGCCGGTGGGAACCCAGCCGACCTGGCGGTTGAGGTACTTGCCGACGCTGCGTCCGTGGCCGTTCGGTTCGAACCGCCAGAGTTCGGTGCCCGCGGGGAGTTCGGCGAGATCCATGACGTACTCGGGGACGGGGTTCGCGCTCGGCGTGTAGCCGGTGCCCGTGAACGGCACCGGGTAGACGCGGGTCGTGCCCATCTTCTGCGCGCCCTCGAGCGTCGGCCCGCCGAAGCTGGTGTCGAAGAGCTCCGTGGTGTGGGCCAGGAACCGCAGCAGGTACTGCGTGCCGCGCGGCCAGTCCGCCACCTTGTCGACGCCGAACGCCTCCGCGAACTGGTCCGAGGTGCCCTGCGGGAAGTCCTGCCCACGCGTCACGAACCCCGCGACGCGATGCGGCTCGAACTTGCCCGGCACGACGACGTTGCCCAGGTAGAGCTGCGCGATCGCGGGGTGCACGATCTTCTGCAGGATCGTCTCGGGCCCGATGCCGGCCGCCTTGCGCACGGCCTGTGGCGTGCTCATCCCCGGTTCTCCTTCCACCGCGCCAAGTAGTCGGTGCGGTCGACCTGCACGTTGTCGAGCTCACTGACGTCGAGCGTGGCCCGGTAACCGTTGTACTGGTCGCCGTCGAGCCCGTTCTGCGCAGCCCAGACGTACTCGCCGCCCGCGTACCCCGCCTCCGCCTTGCCGCCGTCGACGGCGATGACGTTGAACGGCTGCCCGCGCCAGGTGGCCGTCATCTTCTCGAAGTACCAGGCGTCGAGCTCGGTGACGTTCACCGTCTTGAGCTCGCGGTTGCCGTACTTCTCGAAGCCCTCGGCGTTGGCGTAGACCGTGCCGGGCACCTTGCGGAGCCAGACCTGGTCCACGCCTTCAGCGCCCGCGAAGAACACCTCGCCGCGGTACTCGGCCATCTCCTGCGAGTACTGGGTCATCAGAGCTTCGTCCAGCCGAACTTGCGGTCGTACACAGCGTGCAGTTTCTCAGTTCCGTCCGCGTTCACCTGCCAGATCTCGGCACGATCCGGCAACGGCGTGCCGCCATCGACGCGCCACTCCGGCAACCCGCCCATCGTGCTGCCAGTACCGGTGAACGGGTCGTAACCGTCATACGGCTTAGCAGCCCCACCGGCCGCCGCCATCTGCTGCTGCGACGCCTCGTAGTGCGCCTGCTCCTGCGGCGACTGGTACTCGCTCTCCTGCCGTGGCCCGAACGTGTTGTAGTCCGGCACGTCCTTCTTCGGCCCGCCGAACGGCACGTTGTGCGCCCCGGCGTTCTGGTCGGTGACCTCGTACCGCAGCTGCATCGCGGTCTGGGCGCCCTCGGGGATGGGCGTCCAGCCTTTGCCCTTGTCGTCGAGCGCCAGCCCGTCGCGCAGACCCGCCGGCGTGTTGATCGGCACGACGTCCTGGCCCCTGGCGATCGAGCCGCCCATCTGGTTCTGCCAGGTCTCCTGCTTGGTGCCGGGGGCGTGCGGCTGGTCCGGCAGGTAGGTGCTGAGCGCGCTCGGGTTGAGCGCCTTGGTGACGATGTCGCCGGTGTCGACCTTGATCTGGTTACGGACGTCGGCCACGTGCTGGGCCTCTTGCGGGCTGAGCTCGGTGGTCAGCTTCTGGCTCAGCTCAACGTACCGGTCCCGGTCGGCCTGGTTAGGCAACATCTGCTCGAGCTGGTGCTGGTACCCCTGCCCCTGCGCGGCCATGGCGGCGGCGTCGAAGTGCCCCTTGAGGTCCGGCCCGGTGGGCGGGCTGCTCGGGGCGTTCTCCTGGCCGTCGTGGCCGGTGGGCGCGTCGTCGGCATGGGGCTTGGAGTCGGCGTCGTGGTTGGGGTCGCGGTCGGCAGGGGTGGCGTCGTGGTCGGGCTGGGGGTCGTGCGGCTGGACGACTTCGGCACCGCTGGTGTCCGTGTCTTGGGGCTTGCCGTCGTCGGGCTTGGCGTCACCGTCGTGCGGCTTCGCATCGCCGTCGTGCGGCTTGGTGTCGGTGTCGTGCGGCTTCGCGTCGCCATCGTGCGGCTTGCCATCGACATCGTGCGGTTTGCCGGTGTCGTGAGGCTGACCATCCGCGTCGTGGGGCTTGGTGCCGTCTGGCGCGTCGTGTGGCTTGGTGTCGGTCGCCCCGGTGGGCGTGGTGTCGTGCGGGCGCGTCCCGCCGTCACCCGGCGTTCCGTCGTGCGGACGGGTGCCGCCGTCGTGGGGCGTCGTGTCGTGGGGACGGGTGCCTGACGGGTCGTGCGGCGTGGTGCCGGACGGGGCCGTGGGCGTGCCGCTTGGGCTGGCCGGTGACGGGTGATCCGTGCTGGGGCTCGCGTGTCCGGGAGGGGAAGGCAGGCCGCCGCCAGCGCTCGGGCTGGGATGTCCGGGAGGCGACGGGAGGCCGCCGCCGGAGCCGGCGGGGGCTGGGGCCGTTGCCGTGTCGGTGCTGGCGGTCGGGTGTCCCGGAGGTGTGGGCAGGCCGGAGCCGGAACCACCCGGCGTCGGGTGGGTGCCGCCGGTTCCGGGCGTGTGATCGCCGGAGTTCGGTGGGGTCGGCAGGCCGCTGCCGGACGGGTGTCCACCGGAGTTCGGAGGCGTGGGCAGGCCGCTGCCGGGGGTGTGCGGTGTACCGGCAGAGCCCGGCGTCGGGTGCGTGCCACCGGAACCCGGCGTGCCGGCAGAGCCTGGCGTCGGGTGCGTGCCGCCGGAACCCGGCGTGTGCGGCGTGCCGGCAGAGCCCGGCGTGTGAGGTGTCGAGTGCGCGCCACCGGTGCCTGGAGTGTGCGTGCCGGGGCTGGACGGAGGCGTGGGCAGGCCTGAGCCGCCTGGGCGGGGGCCGCCGGTGCCGGGACCGCCGGGAGCCGAAGTCCCGTGACTGGGCGGGGTGGGGAGGCCTGAGCTGGGCGGGGTGGGGAGGCCGCTGGTCGGAGGCTTGGGCTGGCCGGAGGGAGCGCCGGCGGACGGGAAGGACGGGACGCCTCCCGCTCCTGGGCGTGAGCCGGAGCTGCGCGTCTGGTCGCCGCCACCGCCGCCGGGGGCCATGGGGGCGCCCATCGGCATCGCGCCGCCCATCGGGGTCTGGTGCGACGACGGTGGGGCGGCCGCGGGGGCTGCGGCGGCGGCGTGGGTGGTGTCGAGGCGCGGTGGAGCCGCGGCGGGGCCGTGGCCGCCGGACGGCACGCCGGAGGAGCCGTGTGGGGCGGCCGGCACGCCGCCCGAGCCCGAGCCCGCGCCGGAAGGAATGGAGCTGGAGCCCGCGCCGGAGCCGGAACCTGAGCCCATCGAAGGAGGCGCGGAGACGGTTGAGCCGGCGGCTGCGGCGGTGTGGGTCGCGGGGGCGTCGGGGCCGCCGTGCACGGTGGGAGTCGGGGCTACCGGGGCGCCGCCGGGAGCGACGGCGGAGACGGCCGCCGGTTTGGTGCCGTCGGAGGAGTCCGCGCCTGGGGGTGCGGTGACCTCGCGGACCTTCGAGCCGATGTCGTGGCCGCGGTCGGCGATCTCGGTGGCCGAGTCCTTGATGGACGTCATGTCGTCGCGGATGTCGTTGACGGCGTTGCGGACGTCGCGGCCGGCCTCCGCCACCTCCTGGGTGGCGTTCATGGCCTCGGCGAGCGAGTCGGCGTCCTTCAGCTTGCCGATGGCGGAGAAGACGCGGCCGACGGCGTCGAACAGGGATTTGACGTCGGCGATGAGCTTCTTGACCGTGTCGATGATCTCCATGACGCGGCGGTAGATCTGGTACGCGTTCCAGACCATCTCGGCTGCCTTGATCCAGCCGGCCAGCGGGATCCAGACGGTGGCCGCGGCCTCGAGCAGCTTGTTGACCAGGTAGTCCAGCAACCGCGCGGCCTGCTTGCCGAGAGCCTCCGCGCCGGACGCGACGGTGTCGAAGCCCTTCGCGATCAGCTGGGCGACGCCCATCTCCGCGAACAGCGCGGCCTTCCAGCCGAGGGCGACGTACTTCTCGTGGGCACGGGCGGCGTCACCGTCCCAGTGCTCGCGCACTTTGCCCACGGCGTCAGTCAGGTTGTACGAGACGTCGTTCATCGCGTTGCCGACCATGCGCCACGCGTCGCCGTCGGCACGGATCTTCGACCAGTCACCGGTGATCGGCGTGATGATCGTGGAGACCAGCGACTCGCCGGTCACGGCCTCGAACACCCAGTTGACGGCCTGAACGCCCCAGCCCTGGTCCTGCAGGATCTCGTTCAGCGACGCCGTGTCGACGTCCGGCTGCTTCAGCGACGCCGCGACGGGACGCGGGTCGTGGTACCCCGTCGCGGTCACTTGAGGATCCTGTTGAAGATCGCCATCTGGGCACGCTCGACGGCCTCGTAGGAGTCGGCCGTCGCCTCCACCGCGGACGCGGAGCCCTCCAGCTTGGCCTTGCCGAAGTCGAGCGTCTCGTCGAACAGAGCTCGCACGATGTCCACGCCCGGCTGCAGCAACGTGAGCAGGCCGGTGAAGCCCGCCTTGTCGCACGCCGTGGCGTGGACGTACTTGCGGATCGTCTCGAACTCTTGCGCCTCGGTGCGCAGGTACTCGGCGTACGCGCGCAGCTCGGCCGAGTCGGTGAACATCGACGACACAGCGTCCCCCCTGCGGACTCAGGTGCTCAGGTCACGCTGTGACGCACAACTCTCGTCACCAGTTCCCCGTGCGGTGGAAGTTGTTCAGCCGTTCAAGGCACGGGTTGAGGTCCATGTCCTGTGCGGATACCCATGAGTCGTCGTAGTAGGTGTTTGCGTAACGCTCGCCGCCGTCACACAGCAGAGTCACCACGCTCCCGCGCGTGCGAGATTGCCTCATCTGGGCAACGATCTCGAACGCTCCCCAGAGATTCGTCCCGGTCGACCCGCCGACCCGCCGACCCAGCAGGTCCTCGACGTACCGGATGGTCGCCACGGACGCCGCGTCCGGCACCTTGATCATGCGGTCGATGACCTGGCCGATGAACGACGGCTCCACCCGCGGCCGCCCGATCCCCTCGATGCCGGAGCCGCGGGTGGCCACGAGATCCGGGTTGCCGTCCCGCCACGCCTCGAAGAACACCGAGTGCTCCGGGTCGACGACGGCCAGGCGCGTGTTCAGCTTCTGGTAGTGGATGTACCGGCCGATCGTCGCCGACGTGCCGCCCGTGCCGGCGCCCACGACGATCCACTCGGGCTCCGGCGACGGCTCCAGCTTCATCTGGTCGAAGATCGACTCGGCGATGTTGTTGTTGCCGCGCCAGTCCGTCGCGCGCTCGGCGTGCGTGAACTGGTCCATGAAGTGGCCGCCGAGCTCGGAGGCCAGCCGCCGCGACTCGTCGTAGATGGTCGACGGGTCGTCGATGAAATGGCACCTGCCGCCCTGCCGCTCGATCAACGTGACCTTCTCGGCCGAGGTCGAGCGGGGCATCACCGCGATGAACGGCAGCCCCAGCAGCCGGGCGAAGTACGCCTCGGACACCGCCGTGGAACCGGAGGAAGCCTCGATGACGGGGGTGCCACCGGTGATCCAGCCGTTGCAGATCGCGTAGAGGAACAGCGACCGCGCCAGCCGGTGCTTCAACGAACCGGTGGGGTGCGTCGACTCGTCTTTGAGGTAGAGGTCGATGCCCCAGTCGAGCGGCAGCGGATAACGCAGCAGGTGGGTGTCCGCGCTGCGGTTCGCGTCCGCCTCGATGATCCCCACGGCCTCGCGCACCCAGTGCCTGGTCCTGCTGCAACACCGGTCAACGGATGTACTCACAGCCGCACGATAACGGCGAAAACGTCCTACGCCTGGGTGAGAGGACCTTCGTCACCACGGAGCTCGGCGCGTAGCTTGTCCCGTTCGGACTGACGCACGGCCTGGCGCTCGTTCAACCCGACCGCCACACGCTGCCGCAGACCCTTGAACAGGAACAACGACGCGGGCAGCGCCACGACGACACCGACGGCCAACGCAGGGAGCAAAGGAACCTTGACCAGCATGAGCACGCCCGTCACAGCCGCGACGAAAGCGAGGCGGGCGAGAACGTAAAGCGTCACATCGCGAGCGAGCACCCGTTCAGGTTACGTCGTCGTCCTCGTCGCCGGTGTTCGGCCGCCCCTCGAACCGCGTGGACAGCACCACAGTCGTGCGCGTACGAGCAACACCGGGGATGCGCCGCAACCGCCCGAGCGCGCGCTCCAGGTCGTCGACCGTCGCCACCCGCACCTTCACGATGAACGACTCGTCGCCCGCCACCCGGTAGCAGGACTCGACCTCGATGAGCTCGGCCAGCGCGACCGCGACCTCGTTGTCGTCCGCGATGTCGGTGGGGTGGATGCCGATCAGCGCGGTGACGCCGAGGCCGACCGAGCTGGGGTCGACGACCGCGTGATACCCGACGATGACGCCGCTGGACTCGAGCTTCCCGACCCGCTCGTGCACGGCGGAGGCGGACAGGCCGACCTTCCTGCCGAGATCGGCGTACGTGGCCCGTCCGTTGGCACGCAGTGCGGCGATGATCTGTCGATCAAGAGCATCCACCCGCGACACCCTATGCCCCACGTGTGCACTCACGTAGTCCCGGTCACATGTCCGGTTTGGCCCGGTCGTCCCTTACTACCTCTTTACCAAAAAACAAGCGTTCGAGTACCTGATGGGTCAGATGCCACGATCAGACCGGAACGTCTGATCTGAGGAGGACGAGTGACTGCAGCCACCGAGCGCCTGTTGACGCCTGGGGAAGTCGCCAATCTGTTCCGGGTCGACCCGAAGACCGTGACCCGATGGGCCACCGCAGGTCGCATCGGTTCGATCCGCACGCCTGGAGGACACCGCAGGTTCCGTGAGACGGAGGTGAAGGCTCTGCTTTCGGAGCTGACCACCGAGGCGACTGAACCCGTACGGCACTGAAACCGTAGTAATCCCTGTGCCGCGGGTAATCTCGTGGCAAAGGGAGGTGGCGACCAGATGATCTACCTGCTGGCAGTGATCGGTGCGCTCACCGTGGCCGTGCTCGTGTGGCGAGCGTTCGCCCCGCAGCACTCGGAGTACTCGCCGGGCCGCAAGGTGATCGCACCCGACGACGACCCAGAGTTCCTGCGCAAGCTCGACGAGCAGCGCAAGCGCGACGAGTGAACGGAAAAGGGGCCCCGACCCCGGGGCCCCTTTCGCGGGTCTGACTGCGGTACCTGACCGGTTCTAGGAGTGCGGGAAGTCGTCCGCCACCACGGCGGCGAGTTCCAGCAACGCGAGCCGGGTCTCCGGCGCGAGCTGGTCCAGCGCGATCTCGGCGCCTTCTTCGAGGTGCTCGTCGAACGGCAGACGGACCACCGCACGGCACCTCTGCTGGAAGTGCGCGGAGAGCTTGTCGAGGTCGACCTTGCCCGACTTCGGGCGGACCGAGTTGATCACGCAGACGGATTTCGCGACCAGGTCGCGGTACCCGTGCGCCTCGAGCCAGTCCAGGGTCGCCGCCGACGTCTGCGCGCCGTCGACCGAACCGGACGACACCAGCACCAGCTGGTCGGCCTCGTCCAGCACGCCCTTCATCGCGGAGTGCATGAGACCGGTGCCGCAGTCCGTGAGCACGATGTTGTAGAAGTGCTCCAGCAACGCCACCGTGCGCCGGTAGTCCTCCTCGCTGAAGGCCTCCGACACCGCCGGGTCCTGCTCGGACGCCAGCACCTCGAGGCGCGCCGGCGACTGCGAGGTGTACGCGCGCACGTCGCTGTACTTCGTGATCCGCGTGGCGTCGCGCAGCAGGTGCCGCACGGTCGCCGTGGTCTCCCGCGGGATCTTCAACGCCAGCGTGCCGCGGTCGGGGTTCGCGTCGACCGCGATCACCCGGTCGCCCCGCAGCGACGAGAACGTCGAGCCCAGCGTGGTCGTCGTCGTGGTCTTGCCGACGCCGCCCTTGAGCGACAGCATCGCGATCTTGTAGCACCCGCGCAGCGGCTGGTTGATCCGCGCGATCAGCTCACGCCGACGCAGGTCAGCGGGGCTTTCGCCGAGGTTGACGGCGCCACCGGTGAGCGAGTGCAGCGACTTGCGCCAGCCCGACGTCGGCGGCCGCTTCTCCTTCTTGATCAGCTGCTGCGACGACACCTGCTCTGCCTGCGAGCGGTACTCCTGCTGCGGGAAGTTGTTCGGGTACTGCGCGCCGGCGAACTGGCCGTACTGGGCCGTGTTCTGGGCCGTGTTGTGGGGACCGGACTGGCCGCCACCCACGTTGTACGGCCCGGACTGACCACCGGTGACCGGATAAGAACCCGATTGGCCGCCGCCCACCTGGTACGAACCGGACTGCCCACCGGACACGGAGTAAGGGCCCGAGGCGTTGCCGGGCACCTGGTAGGGACCGGAGGCGTTGCCCGGCACCTGGTACGGGCCGGAAGCGTTGCCGGGCACCTGATAGGGCCCCGACTGGTTGCCACCCACGGGGTAAGGGCCTGATTGGCCGCCGCTGACGTGCTGCGGACCGGACTGCTGCGGGTCGAGGTAGGCCGCCGCCTGCGGGTCGACGTACTGCGGGCCGGAGCCCTGTTCCTCACCCGGTGGTTGCCATGTCACTGCTGTGGCCCTCCTGAGCAAGAGGGACCAGGACTTCCCCGACCCCCAGGTTGCGACGGTACGCAACCGGCAACGGTTCCATCGACCTGGGGGCTTAACTCGTTAGAGACCTGCGTACGAATGCAACCCGCTAGTAACCAAGTTGATGAAGAACAGGTTGAACACGTTGAGAGCGAAGCCTGCGACGTTGATCCAAGCGGCCCCACGACCACGCCAACCGGCCGTCGCACGCGCGTGCAGATACGCCGCGTAGACCACCCACGAGACGAACGCCACCGTCTCCTTGGGGTCCCAGCCCCAGAACCGGCCCCACGCGGCTTCCGCCCAGATCGCGCCGCAGATGATGCCCGCGGTGAACAGCGGGAACGCCAGCACGGTGGTCCGGTACGACATCCGGTCGAGCACGTCGGCGGACGGCAGCTTGGGGAAGCGGTCGGCCTTGCTGTCCTTGAGCAGGTAGAGGATCGACGTCACGCCGGGGATCAGCAGCACGCCGGACGAGATCGAGATCACCGAGACGTGGATGACCAGCCAGTACGACCGCAGCGCCGGCTGGACGGGCGCGGACTCGGCGTAGAGAACGGTGCCACCGAGGAACAGCAGGATCAAAATCGGCGGCAGCACGAACACGCCCAGGCGGCGGATCGGGAACTTCGCCATCAGCACGATCCACGTCACGACCGCGGCGAGGCACAGCAGCGACATGTACTCGTACATGTTGCCCCAGGGCGCGCGCCCGGCGGACAAACCACGCATGACCAGCGAACCCAGGTGCAGCACCGCGCCGAGGACCGTCATCGCGGCACCCATGCGGCCGATGCGCTCGGACCTGGTCAGCGCGCTCTTCGGCTCGTCGGTGAGGATGCCCGGCGTCGGCGCACCGGCCCCGACCAGCTCCTCAGCCTTGCGCGGGGCGCGGGCGAACGCCTGCTCGACCGCGTAGAGCAGGATCGCGAAGAGGTAGACGCCCAGCGCGCTGCGGTACAGCCAGTCGCTGTAGGTCGCGAGGGTCTCGTTGACCGGCATCAGGACTTCTCCCCACTAGCGTCTTCGGTCAGCACCGCGCGGGCCAGCCGCGTGAACTCCTCGCCGTATCCTGCCTGGTCAGTGCGGGCAAGCCCGCCGACCTCGACCAAAGTACGCCCGTCCTCCTGAGGCGTCGCACGCACCCACACCCTGCGGCGTTTGACGGTGAGCGACACCCCGAGGCCGAGGATGATCAGGATGGCGAACAACAGCACGTACTCCTGCGTCGGGTCGTGCGAGACCTGCAACGACACCCAGTCGTTCACGGAGTCGAACCGCACCTTGGTGCCGTCGTCGAGCGCGATCTCCTCGCCCAGCGCGAGGTTCTTGCGCGCGACCTTCTGCAACCGGCCCTGGTCGACCATCTTCTGGTCGATCGAGAAGATCGACTGACCGCGGCCGTTGTCCACGCCGAGGTCGCCGCGGTACACGTCGACGGCGACCATCGGGTTGTTCAGGGCGGGGAACTTCGAGTTCAGGATGTTCCCGTGCAGCAACGGCGTCGGCGCCAGCAGCCCGGTCACGGCGATCTGGTTCTTGCGCCGCTGCTCGGAGTCCGTGATGCCCGGCGGGTCGAACTTCGTCGCGCCCTCCGAGGCCAGCGTGAGCTGGTCGGACGGCAGCCACTGAATGCCCTGCGTGCGCTTCTCGCCGTTGGGGAACGTCACCGTGAACGTCGGCGTGTACCCGTGGCCCAGCAGGTAAAGACGGTCGCCGCCAGTGCGCAGCGGGTGGTTGACCTGGAGGTTGAACGGCTTCCAGGTGTTCGACGCGAGATCCTCGCCCGACTGGTAGCGGATGTCCGCGCGGTAACCGACGGGCTGGCCGTTCTCGAGGTACTCGGCGGAGAACTTGCCGATCTCGACGCAGAACTGCGTGAGGTCTGTGCCGTCGACCTGCAGACCGGGCCGGAACGAGTCGTAGTTGAAGATGCCGCCGTTGCAGAACTGCCCGCCGTCGGCCTGCACGATGATCTGGCCCTCGTAGCTGAACATCTTGCCCAGCGCGAACGACACCAGCAGGCCCAGCAACGCGAAGTGGAAGACCAGGTTGCCGGTCTCGCGCAGGAACCCGCGCTCGGCGCTGACCGTGTCCTCACCGGCGTCCATCCGCCAGCCGCGCAGAGTCTTCTTCGCCTTGCTGACAGCCACTTCCGGCGTCACGTCGAGCACGGCCTGCGCGTGGTGCGGCATCCGCGAGAGGTTGCGCGGCGTCAAAACCGGCTTCGCGCGCATCTGCTTGAAGTACTCCCACGTGCGGGGCAGCAGACACCCGACGAGGGACACGAACAGCAGCAGGTAGATCGCCGCGAACCACGGCGTGGCGTACACCTCGAAGAAGCCGAGCTTCAACAGCACATCGCCCCACCACCCGTGCCGGGCGATGTACTCGTCGACCTTCGCGGCGTTCAACGACAACTGCGGCAGCAACGCACCGGGCATCGCCGCCAGCGCCAACAAGAACAGCAGAGTGAGCGCGGTCCTCATCGACGTGAGGCCGCGCCAGGTGTTGCGAAGGAAGGCGATCACTAGAGCGGCAGCCTCACGACGTCGACGAACGAGTAGCGCAGCCACCCGACGAACTCACCCCAGAGCCCGGTCACCAACGCGATGCCGACCAGGATCAACAGCACGCCACCGAAAATCTGCACCTGCCGCGCATGCGTCCGCAGCCACTTGGTGACGCCCAACGCCCACCGCGCACCGAGCGCGAGCACCACGAACGGCAACCCGAGCCCCAAGCAGTAAGCCAGCACCAACACCGCACCGCGCACCGTCGACGACCCGACCTCAGTGCTCCGCGCCACAGCCAGCACCCCGGCCAGCGTCGGCCCGAGACACGGCGTCCACCCGAGCGCGAACACAGCACCGAGCAACGGCGCCCCGAGCAACCCGGCCCGCGGCTTGGCGTGGAACCGCACGTCCTTCTGCAGCGCCGGAACGAGCCCGATGAAGACCAGTCCCATGAGGATCGTGACCACGCCACCGATGCGCTGGAACAGATCGGCGTTCAAGAACAACGCGTCCGACGCCCCAAGAATCGCCATGGAGGCCAACGCGAACACAACCGTGAACCCGAGCACGAACAGCAACGAGGCCCCAGCCACCCGCCACCGCCCGGCCTTGGCCGGCTCGTTCGCCTCCACCCGAGGCGCCTCAGCACCAACGAGCCCAGCGAGATACGCCAGGTAACCGGGAACGAGCGGCACCACACACGGCGACGCGAACGAGATGAACCCAGCGAGCAAGGCAACCCCGGTGGCCAGCAGCAGCGGCCCGGAGATCGCCAGATCGGTGGGGTTCACACACCTCAGAGTAGGTAGTTGCCCAGATCACCCGACGACCGGCACCACTTTCACCCGACACATGCCTTGGGCCATAAGTACCGACGATTGCCGCTTGTGGGTGACATCACTGTTGCTTAGCGTCAGCGCATGCATCGTTCCCGGCTGATCCTCCCGGCGCTCACGGTCGCCGCGCTGGCCCTGTTCACGCAGGTGCCGGCCAGCGGCGCGGCCCCGGCGATGGAATGGCGCGAGGTCTTCAACGAAGACGGCTCGATCACCCAAGTCCTCACGCCAAAGCCCCCAGCCGAGGAACCAACCAGCTTCCGCGCCGCAGCGGCAGCCGAGGTGACCAAAATCTTCGGCGACCGCAACTCAGCCGACGCCTTCGACCTGGTCTTCGTAGGCGACGGCTACAAATCCGACGACATGGCCACCTACTCCGCCAACGTGCAGAGCAAGTGGGCAGAGCTCTCAGTGGTCGAGCCCTTCGCCTCCTACAAGCAATACTTCAACGTCTGGCAAGTCAACGTCATCTCCAACGAGTCCGGCGTGGACCACGACCCGACCAACGGCCTGCTCAAAGACACCGCCCTGGACATGGGCTTCTGGTGCCAAGGCCGAGACCCGAACACCGAACGCCTCCTGTGCGTGAACGAAACAAAGGCCAGGGAATTCGCCTCCCTAGCCCCCCAAGCAGACCAGGTAATCGCCCTAGGCAACACCGCCAAATACGGCGGCGCAGGCGGCTCAGTGGCCACCGCAGCAGGCTCGAACGCCCAAGCGGGCCAAATCGCAATCCACGAACTGGGCCACTCAATCGGCGGCCTGGCCGACGAATACGACTACCCGTACCTCGCCTACACCGGCACCGAACCAATCGAAATCAACGTGACCAAAGACCCGACCGGCGCAAAGTGGCGCGCATACCTGGGCCAACCATCCCCAGACGGCGGCGTGATCGCCCCAGTGGAAGGCGCCCGCTACTACAAAACGGGCCTGTACCGCCCCACGGGCAACTCAATCATGCGAACCCTGGGCAAGGAGTTCAACTCAATCGGCAGGGACGCCATGATCAAGGCCTTCAAGGCAAAGATCCCCAGCCTGAACTTCGAAACGGCCCCAGGCCCACCCCCAGCCAACTAACGGCACGGCGAAGCCGAGCCCCCAAGCGAAGCCGAAGGCGAGCAGTCCCGATGGCGAAGCCGAAGGCGAGCAGTCCCGATGGCGAAGCCGAGGCGTCTTTACCGCTTGAAACGCGAGGTTCCGGTGGGTGGTCCCGTCACGAGTCGTGCCTCAGCACTTGCTGCAACCAGGCAGGGGTGTCAACTCGACACGCTTTTCGTCGAGTTGACAC
>NZ_JBSGXZ010000039.1:0-94444 GCF_053610285.1 Lentzea sp. NPDC054927 | reverse complement strand
TGGGGTCCCCCGCTGGTGCTCAAATGGGGTAAGCCTTTTGGGGCCGTGGGGTGTCGGCCGGACGACCGGCTTCTCGACGAACTCGCCGCCGCCTGCGAAGCAGCGGCATCAAACTCAGGAGCTGACAACGATGTCACGACTGTTCGCGATCGTGCTCGCCCTGCTGTTGCCCGCCGTGCCCGCCACCGCCGCACCCTCCGGCTGGACCGTTACCGGACCGGGCCAGGTCACCGCCAAAATAGCACTGACCAGCGGAAACCTGACGCTCGCCGTGTCCAGGCAGGGCAGAACCGTCCTGCAGCCCGCCGCTGTCGGCCTCACGACGACCGCCGCCGACCTCACCAAGGACCTGACGTTCACCGGCCGCTCTGACCGCGTTGTCATCGAGCGGTACGAGATGCCGCACGGCAAACGGATGCAGCGCGCCACCCGGATGACCGAGACCAGACTCGGCTTCCGCAACGCCGCCGGCAGCTTCGCCCTGGTCGTGCGCGCCGCACCGGACGGGGTCGCCTACCGGTACGTGCTGCCGGGCCCGGCCACGATCACGTCCGAGGCGTCCAGCTTCACCGTCCCGGCCGAGGCGAGGGCGTGGCTGCTCCCCTACAACGCCTGGTACGAGGCCAATCGCGTGCGCACGACCGCCGGTGAGGCCACCGGCGACTTCGGCTACCCCTCGTTGTTCGGCACGGGCACCGACTTCGCGCTGCTCACCGAGTCCGATGTGGACGGCCGGTACGCGGGCAGCAGGTTGCGCAAGAGCGGCAACGGGTTCCAGGTCGTGCTGGCCGACGCCCAGGTCGAGTCGACGGGCACCACGCCGTGGCGTACCGCGATCGTCGGCGACCTCGGCACCGTCAGCACGTCCACGCTGGTCGACGACCTGGCGAGCAAGGCGGTGCTGAGCGACATGAGCTGGGTCAAGCCCGGCAAGGTCGCGTGGTCGTGGCTGAGCGAGCACTCCAGCCCGAGCGATTTCGCCAGGCAGAAGCAGTACGTGGACTTCGCCGCGCGCAACGGCTGGGAGTACGCGCTGGTCGACGAGGGCTGGAGCGCGGCGTGGGTGCCGGAGCTGATCCGCTACGCCCGCGCGCAGGGCGTGGAGATCCTGCTCTGGATGCACTGGAGCGACCTCGACACGCCCCAGGAACGCGACACCGTGCTGCCCAGGGTCAAGCAGTGGGGCGCGAAGGGCGTGAAGCTCGACTTCATGGAGTCCGACTCGCAGGACCGTTATCGCTGGTACGACGCGGTTCTGCGGAAGACGGCCGACCTTCGGCTGATGGTCAACTTCCACGGTTCCACCATCCCGCACGGCCTCGCCCGCACCTGGCCGCACGTGCTCTCGATGGAGGCCGTGCGCGGCGCGGAGAACTACCCGCCTGCCGCGAACAACCCCGTGCAGTTCTTCACCCGCAACGTCGCCGGCTCGATGGACTACACGCCGGTGTCGCTGGAGGTCGGCACGAAGGAAGCCTCGATCGCGCACGAGACCGCGCTGCCGGTCGTGTACGAGTCGGGGTGGACGCACTTCGCCGACAAACCCGAGGCCTACGAACGGCACCCGCAGGCGTTGCGCTACCTCAACCAGCTCCCGACGGTGTGGGACGAGACCCGGTTGCTCGACGGCGATCCGGACACGCACGCCGTGGTCGCCCGCCGCAACGGCGACCGGTGGTTCGTCGGCGGGATCGCCGCTGATCAACGCACTCTCAAGGCACAGCTGGGATTCCTGGGCGGCGGGCAGTGGCTCGTCGAGACCGTCCGCGATCCCGCCGAACGCAGCGACGTGGTGCGGGACAAGCAGGTCCTGCGCAGCAACGACTCCCTCGATGTGCCGGTGCGGCGCAACGGCGGGTTCGCGGCGATCATCTGCCGCAACCGGCCGGGCCTGCAGACGTGCGACCAGCCGATCAGGCAGGTTCCCCGCACGACGCTGACGGTCACGCCCACCGGGCCCGTCGACACCCCGTCGGACTCGTCGCTCGAGGTCACCGGCACGTTCACCAACGGCGACCGTGAGATCCGCGACGTGGCGCTGAGGGCCGTCGCCCCGCAGGGCTGGACCGTGTCCGGTGCCGTTGTGCAGCGCCGGAAACTCGCGCCGGGTGAGTCGATCAGCGGACGCTGGCAGCTGCGGGCAGGTGGTCCGACCGGCATGGTGGACGTGCCTGTCGTCGCGACGTTCGGTGACGTGCACGTCGAGCAGGCGGTCAAGGCGTTCGTGCCGCCACCGGTGCCCGCGAACGGCGCGCAGGTCAGCGATCTGCCGTTCATGAGCGAGACCAACGGGTGGGGCCCGGTCGAACGCGATCGGTCGAACGGCGAGAACTCCGGCGGTGACGGCGGTCCGCTGTCCATCGGGGGTGTCGGCTACACCAAGGGAATCGGCGCGCACGCACCGTCCGAGGTCTCGGTCTACCTCGGCCGCGGGTGCTCGCGATTCGCCGCGAAGATCGGCCTCGACGACGAGACCACCGAGCCGGGTTCGGTCGCGTTCCAGGTCTTCGGTGACGACAAACCGTTGTACGACAGCGGAGTTCTGCGCGGCAAGGGCACGGCGGTGCCGATCGACGTCGACGTCACAGGCGTGCGGATGCTCAGCCTGCGCGTCACCGATGGCGGCGACGGGCGCAACTTCGACCACGCCGACTGGACGGAGGCGGCGCTGACGTGCTGATCAACCGCAGACAGTTCTTGTACGCCACGGGATTGCTGTCCCTCGCGCCGAGCATCTCGCTGGCCGAGGTCAAGGACACCTACTACGAAGTGCTGCTGAGGCACACGAAATGGGCCGAGACGCAGTACGACGCGACGGCCGGCCGTTATCGGCGCACGGACTTCGGGTTCGCGGTCGTGCTCGGCAACGCCGTTCTGCTGACGCGCGGCAACTACGACGCGGCGCTGGCAGGCGTCGAGAAGGACGTGCTGCGCGAGCACACCCTGGCCACCATCAAGCACTTCGCCGCGAGCAACGTGCTGGCCGGTGGCGGCGAGTGGGGCAAGACCCTGTTCTGGGACACCACGTTCCAGTCGTACTTCGTGCTGGCCGCCCGGCTGCTCTGGCCGGACCTGGACCCCGCGACGCGGTCCGACGTCGAGGTGATCGCGCGCGGCCAGGCCGACTACACGACGTCGCTCGGCACCGGCAACGACCCGCGTTCGGGCAGTTGGACACCGAACGGGTCGAGCGGCGGCTTTCGCGGTGACACCAAGCTGGAGGAGATGGGCGTCTACGCCCAGGCGCTCGCTCCTGGCCTGGCCTGGCACGGCGACGGACCGGGGTGGCGCGAGGCGTTCGGCAGGTGGAGCCGCAACGAGGCCGGGCTGCCCGCCGCCGACCTGGCCAATCCCTCCACAGTGGACGGAGTACCGATCTCCACCAACACCGCGACGAACCTGTACGACACGTTCATCGTGGAGAACCATGGCTCGTTCGGCCCGCACTACCAGTCCGAACTGTGGCGCACCTCAGGCCGCAACGCCGTGCACTTCCTGCTCGCGGGACGGCCGCTGCCCGAGGTGTTGCTCAAGCAGCCCAACGGCGAACTGTTGTGGCGCACCATCCTCGCCACGATGAGCGACGCCGGCGAGCCGTTGATGCCGATGGTCGACGACCGGGAACACCTCTACGGCCGCGACGTCATCCCGCTCGCCTTCCGTTCCACGGTGCTGCGCGACCCGATGGCGGCGTGGGCCGAGGCGGCACTCGCGTCCCGGCTGCTCGCCTACCAGGCACATCCGCCGGTGTACCGGCTCGCGAAGTTCTCCGGTGAGGCCAAGTACGAGCCGGAAGCCCGCGCGGAACTCGCGATCAGCTACCTGCTGCACGAGCTGCGCCCACCGGTGGCGCCGGCGTCGGACTTCTTCACCCGAGCGGCGCTGGCGATCGATCACGGCGTCGAACCTGGTCTGCTGGCCCACCAGTCCGCGGCGGCGTGGGCGGGCACGGTGACCAAGCCGGGGTTCACCAAGTTCGCCTGGCAACCCGCGCACGACGACTGGCTGTTCAAGATCAGCGGCTCAACCCCGATGCTGCTGCCGCCCGCTGCGGTTGTGAACCGCAATGCCGTTGCCTACCACCAGATTCGCGATGGTTTCGACGCCACTGCGAGCTTGCTGACGTTCGCGGACGGGTTCGCCGGTACCGCCACGCTGCCGACCGGCACCGTCGTGTGCGCTCTCCCCCTGCCTGGACGGGTGGACGTGCACAACCTGGCGATGGCGGGCATGCCGGGCCTCACCGGCTCCCGCACCTACACCGGTGCCGCGGGACGGGTGGCGGTCAAGGCTCGCGAGCAGTTCCGGGTCGACGAGCTGACGTTCCCGGCGGTGTCCGCGCGCCATGTCCGCGTGGTCGGCGTGCGACCGCATCCGACGTACGGCTACTCGTTGTTCGACTTCGACGTGAACGACTCGCTGGCGCGCGGCAAGCCCACCACGGCGTCGTCGTTCGATCCCGGGTACGAGCCCGCGAAGGCGACGGACGGCGACACCTCTACGCGCTGGGCGGTCGCACGCGCCGAACGCGGCCGGACCGACAGCTGGCTCGCCGTCGATCTCGGCGCTTCGGTCGCGGTGAGCCGGGTGCGGTTGCGTTGGGAGACAGCGGCTGCGGGTGCCTACCGCGTCGAAACGTCTGCGGACGGCGCCGCGTGGACCACAGTGGTGTCGTATCCGCGGCCGGATCTGAGCACGCCGGGCTGGCTCGACGTGGACGGACGAGCGGGCTTCGTCGCACGGTCGGCCTCACCGATCACGGTGGAGGGCGACACGATCACCCTGCCCGCCGGGATCGTCGAGGGTTATGTGCGGGCTGATCTGCGGGCGATCGCGGCCTCGGCAGCACCTTCGTGCCCGCCGTCCGTGCAGGCCAGCACGGCGGACGGGTTCCTCAGCCTGTTCAACCTGTCCGGTGCCCCCGCGACCGGAACCGTTCGCCTGCACGGCAACCGCTTGTACCGCGGCACTCAGGTGACCACCCGCGACGGCACGGAGTACGCGCTCGACCTGCCCGCCGCGACCGCACGGGTCGAGGCGCCGTGGTTCACCGCCCGCGGCATCCCCGCCGGGATCACCGCCGTCGTGCACAACGCGCAACGGGTGACGTTCCGCGGCGGCCCGGCCATGTTCGTGCTGGTCCACCGCGACGGCCGCACCCTCCCGGTCGTGCTGGGCCGGGCAGAGCGCACGGTGATGATGCCGGGCGTTCAGCCGTTCCCGCTCGACGACCTCGCGCTGGGCCGCGTGACGTTCCCGAACTCCGTGCTACCACCGGGCATGAGCGATCCGGCCGCGGCGGTCGACGGCAAGCAGCACACCGCGTGGACACCGGGCCGTGACGGGCGCATGGTCGTCGATCTCGGTGCGGTGCACAGCGTTCAGGTCAGCCTGAAGTGGACGAACGGCCCGGTGCCACCGCACACGGTCACGTACAGCGTCGACGGCAAGACCTATGGGTCAACAACAACCGCCCGGTATGTGGCCGTGTCGACCGGGTGGCGCCCAGGACATGCCTCGCTCCACAGCGTCCAGGTCAGGCGATGACTTGGTTTAGCCTCTGAACATTCGGTAATCCATTGTCATGTTCGACGGACTGCGATCCGCCGCACGCGAAAGCGTGGTCAGGGCGGTCTGGGACGTGCCACGGTTGCTGCGGCATCCGGTGTGGCACAACGCGGATCCCGCTCAGGGCAACGGCCTCGGCGTCGTGCTCGTGCCGGGTTTCGGGGCAGGCGAGGCAAGCCTCTCGCCCGCCGGTTCGTGGTTGCGGGCGCGCGGCTACCTGCCGGCCCGCTCCGGCGTCGGGTTCACCGTGGGGTGCACCACCGAACTGCTGAACCGCTTGTTGCACAGCACGGAGCAGCACGCCGAACGCACCGGCGCCCCCGTGGTGTTGTTCGGCCAGAGCCGCGGCGGTGGCCTGGCCCGTCTGGCCGCCGCCCTGCGACCCGACCTCGTGCGCGGACTGGTGATGCTGGGCAGCCCCATTCTGGACCCGCTGGGCGCGCACCCCAACGTGCTGCGCATCGCCCGGTTCCTGACCAGGCTGGCCGCCGCCGGCGTACGCGGACTGCTGGACGAGGCCTGCCTGCGCGGGCCGTGCTTCGAGGAGCACGTCAAGACGATGACCGCACCGCTGAAGGTGCCCGCCGTCTCGATCTTCTCGCGCGAGGACGGCATCGTGCCGTGGCAGCTGTGCCAGGACCCGTACGCGGAATGCGTCGAGGTGCACAGCACGCACACCGGCATGGGCTTCGACCCGCAGGTCTACCGGGTCGTCGGCCCGCGGCTCGCCGCCTGGGCGACCGGCACGATCCGCGCGTCGAGCAGCACGCCGTCCTCGATGTCCAGCAACCCGATCGTGCCGACCGGCTGACGACGCTTGTCCGTCGGCGAGCCGGGGTTGAACACGCGAAACCCTGACTCCTCCTCGTCCCACGGGATGTGCGAGTGCCCGAACACCACCAGCCGGGCAGAGGGGAACCGGCGACGCATCCGGGCCAGCCGACCGGCCTTCTGACCGCTGTCGTGGATCATCGCGACCGGCAGTCCCTCGATGTCGAACTCCACGGTCTCCGGCGCACCCCAGGCCACCACGTCCGGTCCGTCGTTGTTGCCGCACACCGCGACGACGGGTGCGTACTGGGCCAGTTCGTCCAGCACAGGCGCGACGCAGACATCGCCGCCGTGCAGGATCAGGTCGGCGGAGCGCAGATGATCGGCCACGGAAGCCGGGCACCGCTTCCAGAACCGCGGCGCGTGGGTGTCGGACAGCACGACCACTCTCACGGCACCGACGGTAGCAAGATCAGACGGTTGCGGCGCAACGAAACCCGATGTGGTGGTGGCCGGCGAACGGCCGTCATCCGCGACGTACGGCAGCGGTCGGTCCAGCGAACTGGTCCACGTGTAGAGGTTCCGATCAGGTCGAGCACGCCCTGGGCGCGCGTCTTGTCCAGCGGCGCTCCCCCACGGGAACGGCCGCCCTTCCACGCCACGAACCGCGGCCTCCCACTCCGCCTCGGTCAGCAGCCGCGCGCCGCGGGCATCGCAGTACTGCACGGCGTCGTGCTCGGTCGGGTGCAGCGGGCCGTCCCACCGGCGTGGGTCGCCTCCAGCGGCGTTGACCAGCGTCGCCCGGTTCGCCCAGTCGACGAACTGCTGGGTCGTCACCGGGTAGGCGTCCAGCCGGAACGCCGCCGACGACGAGCTCGCGGGGATCAGCACCAGCCAGAACGAGGGCAGCGAGTACTACAAGTCGCGGGTTCACAGGCCGAACCATATCTGTATCGATAGAAATATCGGAATCGTCTAGCGATAGGTATCTCCATACCTATATGGTCCGGCACCATGAAGTCACGAGAGGTCGAAGACGACCTGCTGGACGCGGCGCTGACCACCGCTCACGCCGGTCTGGTCACCGCGTTCGGGCACGTGTCTGCGCTCGTCGGCCGCAACCAGCTGCTCATCACGCCGCCGCGTCCGCTCGGCTCCATCACGCTCACCGACCGCGCCGTGACGCTCGACCGGAGCGCGAAAGAGCTGCCCGAGGGCACGCCGAAGGAAGCGTGGATCCACCTCGCCGTCTACCGCGCACGCCCGGACGTGCGGGCCATCTGCCGGGCCCAGCCCGAGACGGCCACCGCGCTCGCGTCGGCGGGGGTGCCGATCCGGCCGTTGCACGGGCAGGGCGCCTTTCTCGGGCCTCAGGTGCCGGTGTTCGACGACCCGCGGCTCGTCCGGGACCAGGCCCGCGCGACACAGCTCGCCGAGGCGCTCGGGGAGGCACCCGCGCTGCTGATGAGGGGCAACGGCGCGGTCACCGTCGGCGCCGACGTCGGGCAGGCCGTGGCGCGGATGTGGCTGCTCGAGGCTTCCGCCCGGATCAACGCGCAGGCCGCCGCCGCCGGGCGTCCGCGCGCGCTGTCCACGAACGAACAGGCGGCGTGGCTCGCCGCCGAGACCGAGCTGCTGAGCCGGCTCTGGGCACACCTGCGAGCTGACACGCCGAAAACCAACGCAAAGGGACAGTCATGATCACGTTGCACGACATCGCGTACGTGCGTTCCGGTACGGCGGACGTCGACAAAGCGGCCTCGTTCGCCGTCGACGTCGTCGGCATGGAACTGGTGGCACAGGAGGACGGCGTCACCTATCTCCGCGCCGACCAGCGGCATCACTGTCTGGCCTTCGAGGACGGTGAGGCCGGGGTGCTCGCGTCCGCGTTCAGCCTCAAGGGACCCGCCGAACTCGAAGCGGCCGAGAAGGAACTCGAAGCAGCAGGTGTGCAAGTCGCCCGCGGCACGCCGAAGCAGGCGAGGTCGAGGCGCGTCGAGGACTTCATCGCGTTCGACGACCCGTTCGGCAACCGCGTCGAGCTGGTGCACGGCCAGGTGCAGCTCGCCCGTCCGGTCCACTTCGGACGCACCGCCGGCATCACCGAGTTCGGTCACATCTGCTTCGACGCACCGGACGTCAAGGAGGCATACGGGTTCTGGTCGAAGTTGTTCAACGTCAAGGTCTCGGACTGGATCGGCGACTGGGCGTGCCTGATGCGGTTCGACCCGGTGCACCACAAGCTCGCGGTGTTCCGCGGCAGCGAACCGGGGTTGTGCCACATCAACTTCCAGGTCGCCTCTCTCGACGACGTCATGCGCAACTGGCGGTTCCTGCAGGCGCGGGGCGTGGAGATCGAGATGGGGCCGGGCAGGCACCCGCAGTCCACCGCCGTCTTCGTCTACTTCAAGGGGCCCGAGGGTCTCACCTACGAGTACTCCTACGGCGTCCGCAACCTCGACGACGACTGGGTTCCCCGCGTCTTCGACCCCACTGAGCCGGACGCGATCGACATGTGGCACGGACCGATCCAGCGCACCCAGACGCAACCCCAGCTCCGCCGTCCCCTCTCCGCCTAAGGAATCGCCATGCGACTGCTGATCATCGTTTTATGCGGTCTCGCCCTCGCTTTCGACGGCTACGACCTCGTCGTCTACGGAACCACCATCAAAGCCTTGCGCGACGAGTGGGGCATCAGCGCCGCGCAGGCCGGCACCATCGGCAGCGCCGCGCTGGTCGGCATGCTCGTCGGCGCACTGCTCGTCGGCACATTGACCGACCGCTGGGGGCGGCGCAGGACGTTCCTGTTCAGCGTCGCGTGGTTCTCGGTGCTGATGGCGGCGGCCGCGGCGGCGCAGTCCCCCGACGCGTTCCTGGTGCTGCGGTTCCTCGCGGGCATCGGCCTGGGCGGTCTGATGCCGACGGCGGCCACGCTCACCATCGAGTACGCGGCCGAGAAGCACCGCGCTTTCACTTACGCCGCAATGCAGTCCGGTTACGCGATCGGCGGCATCCTGGCCGCGACGCTGGCGATCCCGCTGCTGCCTGCGATGGGCTGGCGGGTGATGTACCTGATCGGTGCCGCGCCGCTCGTCATCGTTCTCCCCCTTGCGTTCCGCTACCTGCCGGAGTCGCTCGAGTTCCTCGTCTCGCGCGGCCGGCACGAGGAAGCGAAGGCACTCGCCGCACGGATCGGAGTCCCGGTTCCGGCACCGTCCGAACACCACGGCACCGGCGTGCGCACCCTCGTCCGGAAGCCTTACCTGCGCCGGACGCTGCTGTTCTGGGCAGCGTCGTTCTGCGGCCTGCTCCTGGTCTACGGCCTGAACACCTGGCTGCCGGAGATCATGCGGTCGGCCGGCTACCCGCTGGGGTCCGCGCTGAGCTTCCTGCTGGTGTTCAACCTCGGCTCGGTCGTCGGCGCGCTGCTGGGCGGCAGGCTGTCCGACAAGCACGGCGCGAAGCCGATCATCCTCGGCTCGTTCGCCCTCGCGGCCGTCTGCGCGGCGGCGCTCAGCACCAACCCCGGCCAGGTGGCCATCTACGCCCTGGTCGCGGTGTCCGGCTACGGCACGATCGGCACGATGCACCTGATCAACGCCCACGTGACCAGGTCGTACCCGGCCGGTGTGCGGGCGACGGGCATCGGCTGGGCGCTCGGGATCGGCAGGCTCGGCGCGATCCTCGGCCCGGCGGTCGGCGGCGTGATCATCGACTCCAGCCTCGGCGCCATCTGGAACTTCTACCTCTTCGCCGCGGTCGCCGTGCTCGGCGCGGTCGCCGTCGCCGCGTTCCCCCGCACCCGTGAACCCGCTGGAGCCCCCGCGTGAACTGGACCATCGACACCGCCGCGGCAGAACTGCTGCGCCGCGAGGACGACCGCATCGACGGCGAGCCGTTGAGCGACAGCTGGCCCGAGTTGGACCTGGACACCGCGTATGCCGTCCAGGACGAGACGCTCAGACTCCGGCTGGCCCGCGGCGAAACCCTAATCGGCGTCAAGCTCGGCCTCACCTCACGCGCCAAGCAGCAGCGCATGAACGTCGACTCGCCGCTCGTGGCGTGGCTGACCGACGCGATGGTGCTGCCAAAGGGCGTTCCGGTGCCGACGCACCAGCTGATCCATCCGCGCGTCGAGCCTGAGATCGCTTTCGTGATGGGCAGAAGGCTCGCCGGACCGGGAGTGACGGCCGCGACCGCGATCTGCGCGGTCGAGAAGGTCTTCGCAGGACTGGAGATCATCGACAGCCGGTACCGCGACTTCCGCTTCACGCTGCCCGATGTGGTGGCGGACAACGCTTCCTCCGGCGCGTTCGTGACGGGAAGCATCGGCCGCTCCCCCGACGATCTCGACCTCGCGCTGGAGGGCTGCGTGCTCTCGTCCGGAGGGTCGGTCGTCTACACCGCTACCGGCGCCGCCGTGCAGGGACATCCCGCGGAAGCGTTGGCGTTGGCCGCGAACACGTTGGCGCGCCGGGGAAAGCGGATCGAGGCGGGCTGGATCGTGCTGACCGGCGGCGTCACGGACGCGGTGCCGCTGGAAGCGCCCGTGTCCGTGGAGTTCGCGAACCTCGGCCGACTGACCGCGGGGAGCTGACGGCATGCCGATCGTGCGCATCGAGGTGGCGCGGGGCCGTGACGAGGAGACCTTGCGCAAGGCGCTGCGGGCCGTGCACGAAGCGGTTCGCGACAACTTCGGCGTCCGCGACGAACAGGTCCGGGTGCTGCTGACCGAGGTACCGCCCCAGTTCTGGAGCGCGGGCGGGAAAACGTTGCTGGAGAGGGAACGATGACGAACATCAAGCACGTGATCGGAGGCGTCGAGGTCGACTCGGCGGACGGGGCGACGTTCGACGACATCGACCCGTACACCCAGGAGTCCTACGCCACGGTCGCGCTGGGCGGCGCCCGCGAGGCAGATGAAGCGGTGCGGGCCGCGCGCAAGGCGTTCGACGAGGGTCCGTGGCCGCGGATGCCCTTCGAGGAACGCGGAAAGCTCCTCCACCGGCTCGCTGACCTGATGGACCAGCACAACGAGGAACTCGCGCTGGCCGACACCCGCGACATGGGCAAGCCGATCACCGCCGCGAAGACCAAGGACGTGCCACGCTCGGCGCTCAACTTCCGCTTCTTCTCCGACCACGCAAGGCTTGCCGAGTCGCAGCACCTGCCCTCCGCGACCGACCACCACACCTACGTCCAGCACTCGCCCGCCGGTGTCGTCAGCGCGATCGCGCCGTGGAACTACCCGCTGATGCTGGAGACGTGGAAGGTCGCGCCCGCGCTGGCGTGGGGCAACACCGTGGTCCTCAAGCCCGCCGAGGACACCCCGCACTCGGCGTACCTGCTGGCCAAACTCGCTTTGGAGGCAGGCGTTCCGGAGGGCGTGCTGAACGTGGTGCACGGCTTCGGGCCCGGTTCGGCGGGTGAGGCGCTGACGGTCAACCCCGCGGTCGACCGCATCACGTTCACCGGCGAGTCCGGTACCGGCAAGGCGATCGCCCGCGCGGCGGCGGCGAACCTGACGCCGGTCAGCTTCGAACTGGGAGGCAAGGGCTGCAACCTGGTCTTCGACGACGCCGACCTGGACAGCGCGGTGTCGTGGGCGGTCGAGGCCGCGTTCGGCAACGCCGGCCAGGTCTGCCTCGCGGGGTCACGGCTTTACGTGCAGCAGGGCGTCCTCGACGAGTTCACCGAACGGTTCGCGGCAGCGGCCGCCGCCCTGCGACTCGGCGACCCGAAGGACCCGGCGACCCGCGTGGGTCCGCTGGCGAGCCAGGAGCACTACCGCAAGGTCACCGGGTACCTCGACGCCGAGGCCACCGGACACGCCAAAGTGCTCGGCGGCGGCGGCGCGCCCGGCTGGTTCGTGCGGCCCAGCATCGTGCTCGACCCGCCCGCGCACTCCGCCGTGCTGCGCGAGGAGATCTTCGGGCCCGTGGTGACGCTCACGCCGTTCGCCACCGAGGACGAGGCGATCAAGCTCGCCAACGACACCCCGTACGGCCTGAGCGCGATGCTCTTCACCGAGAACCTTCATCGCGCGCACCGTGTTGCGGGCAGCCTGAACAGCGGCAACGTGTGGGTGAACTGCTTCTTCGTGCGCGACCTGCGGGCCCCGTTCGGCGGGTTCGGCGACTCCGGCATCGGCCGCGAGGGAGGTGCGTACAGCCGGGAGTTCTTCACCGAGGCGAGGACCGTCACGATGCGAATCGCTTCGGCGTAAGCCGGAAAACGTTAACATCGATACATGTCTCTTCCTCATGTCTTGCTGGGCGTGCTCGAAGCGCGGCCGATGAGCGGGTACGAGCTCACGCAGCTCTTCGGCGCCTCGACGCGGTGGGTCTGGTCCGCTCCGCAGAGCCAGATCTACCCGGCGCTCAAGAAGATGGAGGAGAACGGCCTGATCGCGGGCGAGGAACAGCAGCGCGGCACGAAGATGACGCGCACGGTCTACGCGATCACCGACGCGGGCATGAGCGAGCTGAGGGAGTGGATCGGCACCCCGTTGCCGGTCCCGCCCTCCCGCGACGCCCTGGAGGTGCAGGCGCTGTACTTCGACCTCGTGCCGGCCGAGACGGCCAAGCGGGTCCTGAAGGAGTTCATCAGCGAACTCGAAGAAGCGCTGGAACACGCGGAAGCGCACCAGGCGCGGTTGCTCGCCAAGGACACGGAGCTGCTCAAGGAACGGATGAGCAAGCGGCCGCCGAGCGAGCACGACCGGATGGCGAAGCTGAAGGCGCACGTGTTCGCCGGGCACGCGGCGGTGGCCAGGACGCGCATCGCCTGGGCGCGGGAGGGGTTGCGGCTGCTCGACGAGTAGCCGCAACCCTCACGAGGTCAGTACGGGCCGCAGTCGTTCGCGTAGGGCAGGTTCGCGCGCTCGTTGCCCTTGAAGTAGATGGCGCTGGCCAGGTAGCGGCCACCGCTGTTCATGCTCACCATGATCCAGATGTTGTTGTAGATGCCGTGGTCGTAGACGGTCTGACCGCGGGTCCAGCAGATGCCGATGCTGCTCGTGCCCGCGGGGATCACGTGATCCACCGGACATGACAACGCCTCGCAGGTGCGGACTTCCGCGTCCGCCCACGCCGTCACCAAGGGGTAGGGCGCGGGCGGCGGATCCGCCAGTGCCACACCGGATCCCGCGACGAGCGCGGCCGCGGAGAGCAGGATCCCCAGTACGAATCTCATGTACTTCCTCCCAGTGGTTTGTCGATCATGGGCAGGAAACGCACCTCACACATTCGGGGTTGCACGATCGATTAACGAGACGATCTCGTGCCGTAAACTGGCGGCCCATGAGGGCGTTCCCCGCACTGGTTGCCGCAGTCCTGATCTCCGGCTCCACCCCCGCTGTAGCAGCGGTTTCCCCGGACCACCCGCTCATCCTCGACGTCGACGTGACGGCCGCCTGCGGTCAACCGTCAACGGGCCGGGTGACGGTTTTCAACCCTGCCAACAAGAACGTCGAATGGCGTGTTCGACAGAACGGCGCGGTGATCACCGGCACGGGCACGGACTTCACGCTGCCCGGCACCGGCGAGTTCCTGGTCGACGCCCGCGAACCCGGCCGTGCGTACGGAAAGGTGTGGCACGACAGGGTTTCCGCCGGTTGCGACCCGGTCAGGGTGGTGTCGGTCGGCGACTCGGTGGTGTGGAACCAGGGCGTTGACCAGCACCAGAAGTTCCCCCGGCTGACCGCGGAACTCCTCGGCGACGCGACCGGACGTGGCTTCGCGCACCGCGACTACTCGATCTCCGGCGCCGTGCTGGACGCACCGGACCTGCCGTGCCCCAGCTCGTACGTCCAGGATCCCGACGGTGACGGCGAGATGGAACTCGGCGAGGTCACCGCGCAGATGCCGGACGTGTTCTGCCAGCTGGAGAAGGCCGCCTCCCAGGAGACCGACCTGGTCATCATCAACGGCTGCATCAACGACATGGACCCGTTGCTCGGCATCCCGCTGGGCATCACGCCCGGCACCGAGGACGTGCCCACGGCCGTGCGGCGCGAATGCGGTGGCGTCGGCGCGGCCCCGACGAACCCGGCCGCGAACGTGCCGTACTTCAGCGGCGCCAAGGTCGGGTACGGCGGGCGCGGCATCCGGGAGGCGATCGAGAAAGCGCATTCCCTGCCGGGCCGGCCGAAGGTGCTGGTGGCCGACTTCTACTACGCGCTGAGCCGGGCGAGCTTCGTGCCGCGCTGGTTCTGCACGGACCGCGGGTTCTCCGTCCAGAACGAACAGCTGTGCCTGCAGAACATCGGGCGGGCGCCGCAGCGGTTCGAGCAGTTCACCCGCGAGTCGGCCGAGGCATACCGGCTCGCGGTCGCCGAGGCCAACGCGGCATCGGCCGACGGACCGTTCGCGGTCGTGGGCGACGGACTGTTCACCGTGGACAACGCGGCGTTCGCGGCGAACCGCAAGGTCTGGCAGGTGCCGAACGAGGACGAGCAGTTCTCGCTGCGGCAGGAGGCCTGCCCTCGCTACAGCGCCACGGCGTTGCAGTGCCTGACCGCCGCGATCGCGCACCCGGACACCGCCGGTTCGCGTCAGTACGCGGAGAACTTCCTGCGCAACCAGCAGCTGCGCCAGTGGTTCGGGCTCTCCTCGAACACCACGCCGATCGACGTCGTCCGCAACGGCGACACCGTCACGCTGAAGGCGCCCACGGGCAGCGAGTTCCGCTGGTACTTCGGTGACGGCAGCTCAGCCGCGGGAGGCCAGGAGGTCACCCACAGGTACACCACGAGCGGGCCGCACCTGCCGCGCGTCGTCGTGGACGGACGGCTGCACGAAGCGCGCGATTCGGTACGGGTGAAATCGGGTATCTGACCCGCATGGCGCGTGCGATCTGGAGCGGGTCGGTCAGTTTCGGGCTGGTGAGCATCCCGGTGGAGCTGTACAGCGCCACCGAGGACCACACGGTGCACTTCAACCAGTTCCAGCGCGGAACGTCCGACCGCATCCGGTACAAGCGCGTCAACGAGCGCACGGGCCGTGAGGTGCCCTACGACAAGATCGTGAAGGGGCACGAGGTCGACAGCGGCGAGTACGTGGTCGTGGAGCCCGAGGAGCTGGACGAGATCGCACCGGGCCGGTCGCGCACGCTCGACATCGAGGCGTTCGTGGACCTCGACGAGATCGACCCGGTGTACTTCCAGAAGACCTACTGGCTCGGGCCGGCCAAGCCCGAGTTCTCGCGCCCGTACCTGTTGCTCGCCCAGGCGATGAAGAAGACCAACCGGGCGGGCATCGCGATGTTCGTCATGCGCGGCAAGCAGTACCTGACCGCGCTCAAGGAGGACAACGGGATCCTCGCCGTGCACACGCTGTTCTTCGCGGACGAGATCCGCAAGCCGAAGGACGTGCTGGACGTGGTGCCGGAGGGCCGCGCGCCGCGGGGCAAGGAGCTCGAGATGGCGATGTCGCTGGTCGAGTCGATGGCCGACGACTGGCGGCCCAAGGACTACCGCGACACCTACACCGAACGCGTGAACAAGCTGATCAAGGCCAAGGAGAAGGGCCGCGAGGTCGTCACCGAGGCCGAGCCGCCCGAGGCCACGGGGGTCGTGGACCTCATGGAGGCGTTGCAGCGCAGCGTCGAGGCGAGCAAGAAGAAGCGGGGCAAGAGCAAGAAGGCCGGCTGACCTCAGAAGCTCAGCTCACGACGAGCGCCGTCGCGTTGTCCGTCCCACCCGCGTACAACGCCGCCCGCACGAACCGTTCAGCCGACGCGTGCCCAGCCAGGATCGCCTCGATCCCGTTGTGCCCCAACGGCCCGTACACCCCGTCGGACGCCAGCACGAGCCGCGGGGCCCGCGTCGCCGCACGCCCGATGTTCTCCGGCGTGGCGTGCCGGACCGTATTGGTCACGATGTGCTCCAGCCGTGGCTGCGGCACGACACCACGTTCACGGAAGTACTCGGCCACCGTGTGATCGGTCGTGAGCTGCACGAGGTCCTCGCCGTTGGAGGCGTACGCACGTGCGTCGCCCGCCCACGCCACGTCGAAACCCCCGTCGGGACGCGCCACGGCGACCACGATCACCGCGTCGCCTGAGTGCACCTGGAGGGCGTCATGCGCGGCGAGGATCGCGGCGACCGGGTCGGTGAGCAGCGCGGCGGCCTGAGCGGCGGCGTGGGCGGCCTCGACAGCTGAGGCGGAATCCCCTACGCCATCGGCCACGACGAAAGTGCGACGGCCGTTGGTGGCGTATGCGTCGGCGTTGTGCGTACGCGGGCCACGGTCCGTGGCGTGTGTGACGGTCAACGCGGTGCCCAGTGGCATGGTGCGATCGATCAGCATGGCGGACCTCCCTGACTCCACTAAGCCGCGCGTGCCTAGGAGTCTGCTGTCAGCACCCTGAGAAAAGCTCTAGAATTTCGCTGCCCGGCGAAACCGGTCCGCCGCCCGGATCAGTGCGGCGGACAGTTCCGGCGGAGAGACGACCTCGAACTCGACGGTGATGCTCGCCAGCATGAACACCACGTCGTCCATCGTCTCGCCACCGACCCGAACCTGGCACGAAGTGTCGTCCACAGCCAAAACCTCGCCATAGCTGTGCCACTCCACGGCCTCCGAAGCAGGCACGCTCAGTCGCACCACGCCCTGCACCGGCCACCGGTCGGAGACTCTCGCGGCCACGAACGCCCCCGCGTCACCGCCGGGAATCTCACGAGGCGTGAACCTCGCACCGAACGGGGTCCGCACGCTCATCCGATCGAGCCGAAATGTGCGCCAGTCCTCCCGCAGCACGTCCCAGGCGACCAGATACCAGCGCCGGCCCCACGTCACCAGCCGGTGCGGCTCGGCCTCGCGCAGGGACTCCTCGCCCGAGTGCCCCACGTAGGAGAACCTGATCCGCTGCCGGTCGCGGCAGGCCGTGCCGACCAGCGTCAGCAACGACGCGTCCACCACAGGAGCCGACCCGGTGTGCGGGACTGTCTCGATCTCCAGGGCAGCCACCTGGTGGCGCAACGCGGACGGCAGCACCTGCTCGACCTTCAGCAACGCGCGCACGGCAGTCTCACCGATGTTCTCGATGCCACTCGCGGTCCGCAGCCCGACCGCCACGGCCACCGCCTCGTCGTCGTCCAGCAGCAACGGTGGCAGCCGCGCGCCCGACCCGAGCCGGTAACCGCCGCCGGAGGTGCCCATCGACGCGTGCACCGGGTAGTCGAGGTCGCGGAGCTTGTCGATGTCACGCCGGACCGTGCGCGCGGTGACGCCCAGCCGGTCGGCCAGCTCCGACCCGGACCACTCGCGCCGCGACTGCAGCAACCCGAGCAACTTCAGCAATCGAGCGGAAGACACTGTAGGACCATATCTGTCCTACAGTGCTTTTAGCGTGATGACCATGAAGCCGTTCGAGATCTCCGTCCCCCAGTCCGACATCGACGACCTGCACCGCCGCCTCGACCAGACCCGCTGGCCCGACTCCCCCGCCGGGGCGTCCTGGGCGCAGGGCACGCCGCAGGAACGCCTGCGGGAACTGGCAGGGCACTGGCGCGACTTCGACTGGCGCGAGCAGGAGCGCAAGCTCAACAAGATCCCGCAGTTCCTCACCGAGATCGACGGAACGCGGCTGCACTTCATCCACGTCCGCAGCGCCAACCAGGACGCCCAACCGCTGTTGCTCACGCACGGCTGGCCGACGACGGGGTTCGCGTTCGCGGAGATGATCGAGCCGCTGAGCCGCGACTTCCACCTGGTGATCCCGTCGGTGCCCGGCTTCGGGTTCTCCGGGCCGACCACCGAACTCGGTTGGAACATCCCCCGCGTCGCCACGATGTTCGCCGAGCTGATGCGACGGCTGGGCTACGACCGTTACGTCGCGCACGGCTACGACTTCGGCGCCATGCTCACCCGGCAAATCGGGATGCGTGAGGAAGTCCAGGCGATCCATCTCAACCAGATCTTCTCCGCCGGTGTCACCCAGGAGACGGCGGACATGACCGTCGAGGCCGAACGGAGGTCCGTGGAGAAGGCGTACAAGTACGAGTACGAGCAGTTCGGGTACGTGTCGATGCAGAGCACGCGGCCGCAGTCGGTCGCTTACGCCCTCACCGACTCGCCGGTCGCGCAACTGGAATGGATCGAGTGGGCGTTCCACACGTGGAGCGACCCAGAGGTGGGCGTGCCGCTCGAAGCGTTGCTGTCCAACGTGTCGATCTTCTGGTTCACCCGGACCGCGGGCTCGTCGGCGCGGTACTACCAGGAGGGTGACGAGACGTGGGGTGAGCTGGAACCCGAGTCGCCGACGCCGACCTCGGTGGCGGTGTTCCCGCACGACGTGGGCGTGCCGATCCGGCGGATGGCCGAGCGCAACCACAACGTCGTGCGGTGGACCGAGATGCAACAGGGCGGGCACTTCGCCGCGTTGGAGGTGCCGGAACTGATGGTCAGCGAACTGCGAAAGGCGTTTCTTTTGTGAGTAGCGCTACGGTGATCACCGTGCGGTTCACGGTCTTCGGCGGAGTCTCGGCGCGGGTGGGCGGCCGCGAGACCGAGTTCGGTCCGACGCGGCTGGGAGCCCTGCTCGGCGTGCTGCTCGTCGACGCCGGCCAGGTGGTCGGCGCCGAGGAGCTGGTCGAACGCGTCCTGGGTGACGCGCCGCCCGCCCGTGCCCGCGCGATGATGCAGACGTGGCTGACCAGGCTGCGGCAGACGTTGCCCGGCCTGGTCGAACGCGACGGCACCGGATATGTGGTGCGGGTCGATCCACTGGAGATCGACCTGCACCTCTTCCGGCATCTGGTGCGCACCGGCAGGACCGCGGAAGCGCTTGCGCTCGCCGAAGAAGAGCTGTTGTCCACATTGGACACTCCGTGGGCACGGCAGGCCCGCGCGGAGTTCGCCGACGAACTGCTCGCCGCCCGGCTCGACCACGTCGACGCACGCCTGCGCTCCGGTGCGCACGCGAAGCTGGTGCCGGAGTTGCAGGCTCTCGCCGCCGAACGCCCGTTGGACGAACGGATCGCGGCCCAGCTGATCGAGGCGTTGCACGGCAGCGGACGTGCGGCGGAAGCGTTGCGGCACTTCGAGATCGTGCGGGCCCGCCTGGCGGACGAGCTGGGCGCCGAACCGTCACGGCACCTGCTGACGCTGCACCGGCGTCTGCAGGCCGCCTCCGCGCCACGGCAACTGCCCGCGCCGCCCAAACCGTTCACCGGCAGGGCGCTGGAGCTGGTCGAACTGGACCAGGCACCGAACGGCGTCGTGGTGATCACCGGTACGGGCGGGGTCGGCAAGACCACGCTCGCCGTGCACTGGGCGCACCGGGCGGTGGCACGGTTCCCGGACGGGCAGCTCTACGTGAACCTGCACGGGTTCGGGCCCAGCGGCGCGGCCGTGAGTCCCGGCGACGCGCTGCTGCGGTTCCTGTCGGCGCTCGACGTGCCGCGTGCCCAGGTGCCGCACGACCTGGCCGGGCAGGCGGCGTTGCTGCGGGACGCGCTCGCCGGCAAGCGCGTGTTGATGGTGCTGGACAACGCGACCGACGCGGACCAGGTCGAGCCGCTGCTGCCGCGCACGCCGGACACGCACGTGGTGATCACCAGCCGTACCGCGCTCAAACCCGCGCACGCGCACTCGTTGCCGTTGGGGTTGTTGCCGCCGGACGACGCCCGCGAGCTGCTGGCGTCCCGGATCGGGCACGAACGCGCGCACGCCGAGCCGGACGCGGTCGACACCGTGGTCCGCCGCTGCGCCCGGCTCCCGCTGGCGCTCGCGGTGGCCGGCGCGCGGGCGGCTACGCAGCCGGAGTTCCCGCTCGCCACGCTCGCGGACGAACTGGCGGACCTGGACGCGTTCGCCGACGACGATGACGTCACGGCGGACCTGCGTTCGGTCTTCTCCCACTCCTGCAAGGCACTCAGCCCGCCGGGGTTGCGGCTGTTCCGGTTGCTGGGGCTCATGCCGGGCTCGGACATCAGCCTGGCGGGCGCGGCGTCGCTGGCCGGGCTCGAGGTGTCGCAGACCTCGGCGCTGCTCGCGGAACTGGCCAGGGCGAACCTGATCGACGAGCCGGAACCGGGCCGGTTCACGTGTCACGACCTGCTGCGCGACTACGCGGCCGAGCTGACCCTGGACTCCGAACGCGACGAGGCGCTGCACCGGTTGCTCGACCACCTCGCGCTGACGAGCGTCGAGGCCGGCCGCGCGTTCACCCCGTCCCGCTCCCGCCCGGCCACCCCGGACCCGGCCGCCGGAGTCGTGGTCACGTCGTTCGGCACGCGTGAGGAAGCGTTGGCGTGGCTGGTGATCGAGCACCCGACGCTGATGTCGGCCATGGCGCACGGCACTCCGACGCAGACGTGGCTGATGGGCTGGTCGCTGTCCGACGTCCTCGACCGCCAGGCCCACTACCGCGATCTGCTGACGTCACAACAACTCGCCGTCGCCGCCCTGGAGCAGCTCGACGACGCGGACGGCCTGGGCCGCATGCTGATCAACCTCGGCCGCGGGTTCGGCCGGCTGAGACGACTCGGTGAGGCCACGGCCGCGCTGGAGCGGGCGTTCGAGGTGTACGCGGGCAACCCGGCGGGACAGGCCGCGGTGCTGCTGAACATCGCGATGCTGTGCCCGGACGACAAGATGGCCGAGGCGATGGAGTACACGCGGCGCGGGCTCGCGTTGTTCGAGGAGTGCGGCGACCAGTACGGGCAGGCCAACGCGCTGACGGGGCTCGCGTGGGGCTACGGCAAGCTCGGCGAGCACGCCAGGGCCGTCGAGTACGCCGAGCGCGTGATGCCGATGTGGCAGGCGATGCGGCACGTGATCGGCCAGGCCGAGACGTGGGACAACCTGGGCGCCGCGCACCTCGGGCTGGGCCGGTACGAGCAGGCGGTGCACGCGTTCACGAAGTCCGTCGAGCACTTCCGGGTCGGTGGCGACCTTCCGCAGGAGGCGGCCGCGTACGAACAGCTCGGCGACACCCACGCTGCCGCGGGTGACGCCGAGCCAGCTCGTGCCGCCTGGCAGAAATCTCTCGAGCTGCGCGCGGAAGCCGGCCTGGCCACGGACGGCGTCCGCGCGAAACTACAGGCCGAACGCGAGTAGCACTGGCCCGTTCGGGTTCACGAAGTCCGAGTGGTAGCCGGACTGGACGTAGACCATGCCGTCCGACACCACCGCACCCGTGCCGGGCCCGGCCATCACACCGCCGCGCCCGGTCAGCCCGTTGACCCCGCGAACGTCCTGAACGGTGTCATGGGCCCACAGGATCTTGCCGGTCTTGGCGTTGTACGCGCGGAACTTGCCGTCCTGCGCGCCCAGCCACACCACGCCGGGCGAGCTGGACACCGGAACCCCGTGCGCCGCCGCACATCCCGGCTGACCGGCCGCGCCACCGGTGGAGCAGCCGTCGGCGGGTGCCGGGGTCTCCCACAGGACGGTGCCGGTGCCCGGATCCACCGCGAACAGCTTGCCGGGGTCGGCGAAGTAGGTCGCGATGTAGAGGCGTTTGCCGTCGTAGCTCGACCCCCACTGGATGCCGGAGACGCCACCGCTGGGCAGCGGCACACCGAGCTGGCGGCGCCACACGACCTGGCCGGTCTTGGCGTCGAACACGTGGTACACACCGGACTTCTGGCCGACGCCGACGAGCTGGCGCCCGTCGACCTCGAACAGGTTCGGCGTCGCACCGATGTCGTAGTCGAGGTTGGTGCCGTCCTTCAGGCCGGGGCAGTACCCCTCGGCGTCGGGCTCGTTGCACGCCCAGCGCCACGTGTCGGCGTCGGTGACCTGGTTGGTCCACTTCACCGCGCCGGTGCGGGCGTTGAGCGCGAGCAGCGAGTCGAACTCGCCGCCCTTGCCGGTGTAGTTCTGGCCAGTGCCGACGTAGAGCGTGCCGGTCCTGCGGTCGATCACCGGCGAGCTCCACACACCCACGCCGGACGGCTCGAACCGCTTGGCGCCGTTGGGCCACGTGCCGACCTCGACGGGTTCCGGCACCGTGTAGTGACGCCAGACCAGCGCGCCGGTGTCGATGTCGTAGGCGTCGATGTGCCCGCGGAAGGTGCAGCACGGGTAGTCGCGCGGCAACACGTTCTCACCGCTGGACGTGCCGACGTACACCAGTCCGTTGTGGACGATCGGCGAGCTGGTCGTCATCGAGGCGACGGTGTCGTCCATCTGCGTCTGCCAGCGCTTCTGGCCGGTCCGCTGGTCGAGCGCGAACAACCGGCCCGCGCTGTCCCCGAAGAACACCTTGCCGTTGCTGACGGTCGGCCCGTCGGAGTTGTACGCGTACCGGGCGGCCGGCGGGAGCGTGAACTCCCACTTGGCGTTGCCGGTGCGCTTGTCGCGGGCGTAGAACTTGCCGTCCGGGCCACCGAAGTAGACCGTGTCGCCAACGATCGCCGGCTGGCTGCGGACGGCGTTGAACTCGCCCTTGGGGTACGCGAACGCCCACTTCAGCTCGAGCTTGCCCGCGTTGTTCTGGTTGAGGCGCCACTCCGCGGAGTTGTGCCGGGAACCGTTGAGGTCCTTCTGCCAACCGGCCCAGTCACCGGAGGCATGGGCGCTCGCGGGTGAGGTGGTCAGCACTACTAGCGCTGCCGTGAGCAGCGCTGTGGTTCTGAGCATGGAATTTCCCCCTTCCGCCACCAACCCTGGCAGTAGCGGAAGGGGGACGCGACCCCCCAAAGTCTCGTTGAGGCTTAGCCGATCGGTTGATGCGTCACGACGTCCACACCCGGACGACCCCGGCTGACGATCGGGTTCTGCTGGCCGCGAAGGTACTGGCGGAAGAAAGCCGGGATGTACGTGGCGGCGATCCTGCGCTGCTGCTCAGGGGTCAGCGCGGTGTCCGGGCAGCTGCTGTCGTTGTCGTAGGACCACGCGGTGTTGAAGTAGTTGTGGTTGGCGAATTTCGGGGTTACGGCGTGGATCGGGACGACGTTGCGGCCCTTGGCGTTGTCGACGTAGGAGCCACCGTTGACAGCGCCGTCGCAGCTGCCGGTCATGACCGCGAACGGAATCTTCGTGATCCGGTAGTCCAGGTTCTCGGGCGCTTCCGGATCCGGCGCGTAGTAGTCGGCCGGCGCGAGCGGCAGCACGGCCTTGATCCGCACACCCTCCGGCAGCTCGGTGACGTGCTTGTCGGATGCCTGGTAGACCGCGCCACGGCCACCTCGCGAGTGACCGAGCGTGCCGACGTTGGTCAAGTCGACGTGCCCGCGGAACCCCTGCAGTTTCCGGGTGAGCAGGCCTTTGCCCTCGTCGAGGTCGCGCCACATCTCCAGGTGCTTGCTCATCACCGACGCGCGCGCCACGTCCGCGATCTCGCCCATCTCACCCGCGTTGACGCCGTTCACGCTCACCGACACGACCACGAAACCTTGCCGCGCGAGCTCTTCTGCCAGGTAGTCGTACCCGCGGTAGCTCGGAAACGCGTCCCCTGCCGGACACGGCCAGACCCACTGGTCGTTGGCGCACGGCTTCCAATAACCGTGCGCCAGCAGCACCAACGGCCGTTTGCCGACCAGCGTGCGCGGGGCGTGCACGACCGCGGTGAGTTCGAGATCTGCGACGGGACCGCCAGGTTCGCGGTGAAAGCCTGGCACCTGAAATGCCCGATCACCGAGCGAGTACTCGACCTTTCTGACTCCGGAGCCGTGCTGGTCGGGAGCAGCGGAGGTGGTCGGCGCGGTCAGCACCATCGCGAGCGCGACAGCTGTCGCGACTTTTCCGATTGCCATGCGGTGATCTCACCGATCAGGTGTGGGCGTCTTGTGAGGGCGGTGTCACGGTTCTGCCACAGCGAAGTGGCGGGCGAACCCGGCGAACCGTTCCGCCAGCGGACCGGCGCCCGCGTGCAGGTCGCGCCACATCTCCAAATGCCTGGTCAGCACCGCGGGCTCGCTCACGAGCACGACGATGAACCCCTGCCGCGCCAGCTCCTGCGCGCGGGCGTCGTAGCCGAGGTAGTTGAACACCAACGGCCGTTCGCCGACGAGCGTGCGCGGCGCGTGCACCACGCCGGTCAGCTCACCGGCGGTGTACTCCATCCGCATGATCGCGAACCGGTCGACCTGCGACGTCGTGGCGGCAGCGGCCGGCGCCGTCAGCACCATCGCACACGCGACGGCGACAAGAAGTCTGCCGATTGCCATGGACACGATCTCATCGATCCCATGTGTCGCGAACGTCCGGACTTCGTCACGGTTTTGCCACAGCACCCTCGACACCGTTGAGAAGTACGCGAAGTCCACTGCGAAAGTTCTCGACGGCGTCGTTCTCCAGATACGGCAAATCCGGATCGATCGGCTCTCTATCGTTTTCCAGAACGTGCAGCATCGGGAACTTCTTTTCGAGGTCGGGCTCGATCTCCAGCAGCACGGCGGAGCGCGCGTACCACCACTCCTCGTCGGCCTCGCCGGTCGCACCGCCCGCGGCCCGCGCCTCGGCCACGGTCTGGGCGGCGCCGCGCACGAAGTAGTTGATGGCGCCGACGATGCCGCGCAGCTCGCGTCCCGGCAGGCCGGTGGACACCAGGATCGCGGCCAGCGCCTCGATCACCGCGAACTCGTGCGGGCCGAGCACCGGGCGAGCCTGCGAGACCTGCAGCACCCAGGGGTGTCGGGCGTAGCACTCCCACATGTCGTGCGCCCACTGCGTGACGGCAGCGCGCCAGCCGTCGCTCAGATCGTAGGAGGTCGGCAGCTCGGCCATCGTGCGGTCGTACATGAGGTCGACGAGCTCGTTCTTGCCCGGCACGTAGGTGTACAGCGCCATGGCGGTGCGGCCGAGGCGCTCCCCCACCGCGCGCATCGAGAAGGCCATGCCCTGCTCGTCGGCGACCGCGATGCCGGCGTCGACGATCGCGTCCACGCTCAGGCCCGGCTTCGGGCCGGGACGTTTCTCCGTGGCCGATCCGCGCCAGAGCAACTCGATGGACCGACGCGGGTCCCCCTGACCTGCGTAGACGACCACGGTTGCGACTCCTTACGGCGTAAAGTAACCTCGTTGGTCGACACTTTACCGCATAAAGAATCATTCCAGGGGGAACGCACTGTGACTACCGTCGGGAATGCTGTCGCAGACAGCCACGACGTGATCCAGGTCCGCGGGGCCAGGGAGAACAACCTCGCGGACGTGTCGCTCGACGTCCCCAAGCGCCGCCTGACCGTCTTCACCGGCGTGTCCGGCTCCGGCAAGTCCTCGCTGGTCTTCGGCACGATCGCGGCCGAGTCGCAGCGCATGATCAACGAGACCTACACCGCGTTCCTGCAGTCGTTCATGCCGTCGATCGGGCGCCCGGACGTGGACGCGCTGCACAACCTGAGCGCGGCGATCATCGTCGACCAGGAGCGGATGGGGGCGAACTCCCGTTCCACCGTCGGCACCGCGACCGACGCGCACACGATGCTGCGGATCGTGTTCAGCCGGCTCGGCGAGCCGTACGTCGGCACGTCCGGCGCGTTCAGCTTCAACCTGCCCGAGGGCATGTGCCCGGCGTGCGAGGGGCTGGGCAAGGTCACCACCATCGACGTCGACGCGATCGTGGACCGCTCGAAGTCGTTGAACGAGGGCGCGATCGACGCCCCGAACTACGGCGTCGGCACCTGGTACTGGCAGGTGCTCGCGAACTCCGGCCTCTACCCCGCCGACAAGCCGATCGCGCAGTTCACCGAGCAGGAACTGCAGGACTTCCTCCACAAACCGACGACGAAGCTGAACGTCGGCGGCACCAACGTCACCTACGACGGCCTGATCCCGAAGCTGCAACGCACGATCCTGTCGAAGGACCGCGAGTCGATGCAGCCGCACGTCCGGGCGTTCGTCGACCGCGCCGTCACGTTCGCGACCTGTGGCGACTGCCGCGGCGCACGGCTCAACGAGGCAGCGCTCGCCTCGAAGATCCGCGGGGTGAACATCGCCGACTGCTGCGCGATGCAGATCAGCGACCTCGCGAAGTTCGTGCACTCGATCGACGACCCGTCCGTGGCGCCGCTGCTGGCGACGTTGCGCAACACGCTGGACTCGCTGGTGGAGATCGGCCTCGGCTACCTGTCGCTGGACCGCGAGTCGGCCACGCTGTCCGGCGGCGAGTCGCAGCGCGTGAAGATGGTGCGGCACCTGGGATCCTCGCTCACCGACATCACCTACGTGTTCGACGAACCGACCGTCGGCCTGCACCCGCACGACATCCAGCGGATGAACAACCTGCTGCTCCGGTTGCGGGACAAGGGGAACACCGTCCTGGTCGTCGAGCACAAGCCGGAGACCATCGAGATCGCCGACCACGTCGTCGACCTCGGGCCCGGCGCGGGCGTGAACGGCGGGCACCTCTGCTACTCCGGTGACGTGGCCGGGCTGCGGTCCTCCGGCACCCTGACCGGCCGGCACCTCGGCCACCGGGCCAAGCTGCGGCCGGAGTTCCGCTCCCCCCAGGGTTTCCTGACGATCAGCGGCGCGCGGACGAACAACCTCAAGGACGTCTCGGTCGACCTCCCGCTCGGGGTGCTGACCGTGGTCACCGGCGTCGCGGGCTCGGGCAAGTCGTCGCTGATCCACGGTTCCTTGCGCAAGCGGCCGGACGTGGTGACGGTCGACCAGTCACCGATCCGCGGGTCACGCCGGTCGAACCCCGCCACCTACACCGGCCTGCTCGACTCGGTGCGGACCGCGTTCGCCAAGGCCAACGGCGTGAAGGCCGCGTTGTTCAGCGCGAACTCCGAAGGCGCGTGCACCCACTGCAAGGGCATCGGGCTCGTCTACACCGACCTGGCGATGATGGCCGGCGTCGCGACGGTGTGCGAGAAGTGCGAGGGCAAGCGGTTCACTCCAGAGGTGCTGCGCTACACGTTGCGGGGCAAGAACATCAGCGAGGTGCTCGGCATGTCCGTGGCCGAGGCGCACGCGTTCTTCCCGTCCGGCCAGGCGCACGCGGTGCTGGGGCGCCTGCACGACGTCGGGCTGTCCTACCTCTCGCTGGGCCAGCCGCTGACCACGCTGTCCGGCGGCGAGCGGCAGCGGTTGAAGCTCGCGATCCGCATGGCGGAGAAGGCCTCCACGTACGTGCTGGACGAGCCGACGTCCGGGCTGCACCTCGCGGACGTCGACCAGCTGCTCGGGCTGCTCGACCAGCTGATCGACGCCGGCAACACGGTGATCGTGATCGAGCACCACCTGGCCGTGATGGCGCACGCGGACTGGATCGTCGACATGGGTCCCGGTGCCGGTCACGACGGCGGTCAGGTGGTCTTCACCGGCACGCCCGGCGACCTCGTCGGCTCGTCCGGCACGCTCACCGCGCAGCACCTGAAGGAGTACTTGTCGTGAGCCTGCTGACCGTCACGTCGGTGCTGCCTCTGACGCCGCGAATGGCGCGGATGACGTTCACCGGGGACGGGCTCTCGGAGATCGGGACCTGGCCGGACCAGCAGCTGAAGCTGTTGTTCCCCAAGCCGGGCGGGTCCGCGCTGGTGTCGGAGTCTCCTGATGTGAGCGTGTGGTACCAGGCCTACCTCGCGATGCCCGAGCCTGAACGGCCGTGGATGCGCAGCTTCACCGTGCGCTCGTTGGTCGACGGCGTGCTGACCGTGGACTTCGTGCTGCACGGCGACAACGGCCCCGCTTCCAGTTGGGCGGCAAGGGCTCGGCCGGGTGACGTCATCGGGCGGTTCGGGCCGTCCCGCGACTACGCCCGCCCGCTCGGCACCGCGGACCTGCTGGTGTTCGCGGGCGACGAGACGGCGTTGCCCGCGATCGGTTCGCTCCTGGAACTGCTGCCCGCCGCGCAGAAGTGGCTGGCGTTCGTCGAGGTGGCGGATCCGGAGGAAGAGCAGCCCCTCCCCGGCGTGCGGTGGGTGCACCGCAGTGCCGGGGAGGACCTGGTCTCGGTGGTGTCGGAGGTCGAGGTTCCGGCCTCGGTGTGGGTGTGGCTCGGCGGCGAGGCCTCCGCGGTCCGTGCGCTGCGCAGGCACTTCGTCCGTCTTGGTGTGTCCAAAAAGGACATCGACTTCGCCGGCTACTGGCGGCGCGCCCTGACCCAGGACGACGCCCCCACCACCGAGGACCTCGCCGAGGCCCGGGAACGGATCGCCGCGCTCAGCGAGTGACCACCAGAACAGCACTGTTGGCCGGCACGTCGACCGTGGTCGTCGTGCCGGTCACCTTCACGTTCTTCGGCCGGGGCGTGAACTTCGCGTTCTTCTCGACCTTCGACCCCGCGATGGTGATCGCCGTGGAGTCGAGCGCCGGCGCCGTCAACACGTAGACGCTGGCGTGCCTGGCCTTCTTGGGCAACGCGATCGTCGCGGTGACGCTGGTCGTGTTCTTGTTGTTGACGAACGCGTTGTTGCCGATCCCCCACGCCGTGACCTCTTCGGCCCCGGTGACGGCCGCCGCGTGATGGGCACCCGGCCCGGCCAGCTTCCACAGCAGCTCGCCGTAGTAAACACCCTGCACGCCAACGGGGTTGAGTCCGTCGTACTTGATCGGCGAGTAGTGCAGCGGGAACTGGACGCTCGTGCCGCCGTGGAAGTTGATGCCACTGCCCTGCTGTGCCGCGACACCGGCCATGTAGTCCAACGACCACAACGCCGCCGCCTGCACATCACTCACCCCGGCCGCGCCACCGTGGTAGTAGTTGTTCGCCTCGGTCACCCGCCACTGCGGGATCCCGTTGGCCTCCTTGGCCTTGCGCATCGCGGCGCTCGCGGTCGGCAGCCGCCCGGACTTGTTCGACGCGAGCATGCCGGGGATCGACGCCTCGGTGTTGCGCGCGATGTACTGGTGCGTCGAGAGAATCGTCGCGCCGCGCTCCTTCTGCGTGCGCCCGAAGTCCATCGCCCACGCCGTCTTGTTGGCCTCGCCGGGCCCGTCGAACCTCGCTCCCGGCACCTTCGCCCTGATCGCGTCGGCGAACTTCGTGAACAGCGCCTCGTACTCCGGCCACGTCTTCACGTACACGTTCGGCTCGTTGCCGACCTCGAACGCCACCAGATCCCTGCCCAGCGTTTTCGCCGCGACCTCGGCCTCCTCCGCGGCCTTCTCCGGCGTGTTGGTCTTGAGGTTGATGCCGTAGACGACCTTCCACCCGGTCGCTTTCGAGAACATGGCGAGCTCACGGATGTCATCCGGCGTGACCTCGGTCGGGACGCCACCGGTGCCCGCCGGGTTCCACGTGGTCATGTCCACGAGGTTGCCGCCGATCCGCAGCAGACTCGGCCCGAGCAACCGGAAGAGCCGGACCAGATCGGTGTTGCGGGCGTTGAACATCCGCGCGCCGACCCGGTCCTTCTCGTAGCTGAACCCGGCGAAGTCCCTGCCGACCTGACTGCCGCCGGCCGGATCCACCCGCACGCTGACGGCGGGCGCGGCCTGCGCCGGTGAAGCACCGGCCACGATCAACAGGGCAGCTATGACCGCTGCACGAAGCATCAGAAGTCCCTTCGTCCGTGCGGCGGCCCTTCGACCTTAGATCGGATGTTTCCGGAATTCGAGTACGCAACGCGCGTCCGTCACCTCAGTTACTCCTTCCAGCACCAATCCATGCGCTTCCGCCAGCCGCTCAAACTCTTCGACGCTGCGCTCACGTCCGCCGAAGTGCACCAGCATGATCAGGTCCATCTCAGTGCTGGCACCCATACCTCGGATGGCTTCGACGACAATCAGCCTGCTGCCCGCCGACATGGCCTCGACGACACGCGCCAGCACACGCCCGGCCTGCTCGTCGTCCCAGTCGTGCAGGATGTCGAACAGCACGTACGCGTCGCCGCCCTCCGGCAACGGGTCGAAGAAGCTTCCTTCCGTCGCCTCCGCCCGGCCTTCGAACCGCGCGAGGTTCCGCCGCGCCGGACCGACCTCCAGGTCGACGAGATGCCCGCGCACCTCGGGATTCGCCGCCAGCACGGCGGTGAGCAGATCACCGGGCCCGCCGCCGACATCGACGATCAAGCCGAACCGCGCCCAGTCGACCGCTGCCACGAACCGCGGGATCCGCTCCTGGATCCGCCACGTCATCTGCCGGTCGAACGCGTCCCGCAGGCGCGGCTGCTCGGACAGGTCCGCCCAGAAGTCCTGGCCGTACCGCAGCGGGTAGGCGGGCTCGCCGGTCCGGACGCTGTGGGCGAGGTCGACGAACGCCAGATCCGCACGCCCGGCAGCGGTGTCGTGGTGGAGGAGGTTGTGCAGGCCGTTGCCCGCGTCTTCGCACAGCAACGCGCCAAACTCGGTGGTGCGGTAGCCGGCGGCGGTGCGTTCGACGACGCCGAGGGTGGCGAGATGGCCGAGCAGCAGCTCGAGGGCCGTCGGGTCGACGCCGAGTTCGGCGGCGAGAAGGCCGACGGCGGCGTGCGGTTCAGCGGCGGCGGGGTCGGCGGCAGCTTGGCCGGCTGGCCGCGCGGCGGCAGGTTCAGCGGCGGCGGCAGCAGCTTGGCTGACGGGTCGCGCGGCAGGTTCGGCGGCGGCGGCGGGGTCAGCGGCAGCTTGGCTGGCGGGCCGCGCGGCGGCAGGTTCAGCGGCGGTGGATTCGGCGGCGGCCGGGCCGACGGTCACGGGGTCGGCGGTGGCAGGGTCGGCCAGTTCAGCGGCGGCGGCCAGGGCGGCGTCGGCGGCAGCTCGGCTGGCGGGTCGCGCGGCGGCAGGTTCAGCGGCGGCTGGTTCAGCGGCGGCGGCCGGGCTGGCGGTCACGGGGTCGGTGGCGGCCGGGTCGGTGGCGGCCGGGTCGGTGGCGGCCGGGTCGATGGTGGCCGGGTCGATGGTGGCCGGGTCGATGGTGGCCGGGTCGATGGTGGCCGGGTCGATGGTGGCCAGGGCGGTGACGGTGACGGCAGCGGCTGAGGCGGCGGTGTCGGTGGCGGTGGCGGCCGGTTCGGCGGCGGCACGGTCGGCGGCGAGCGTGGCGGCCTGACCGTCATCGGCCCGCAGCCGGTCGGGCAGGCCCAGGGTCACCGCGACCCTCAGCGCCATCGGCGTGACCAGGCCGGACATCTGTCGGAGCGCTTGTACGTCGTTGTCGTTTCCCACGTGGATCCACCCTGCCACTGCGGGCAATCCAATTTCTGTCCACACTGAAGCAACAGGGAGTACGACACCGAAACCCGATGCGCCTACCGTGTGTCCATGAGGACCAACTGGGCGGGCAACGTCACGTTCACCGCGGCTCAAGCCGTCGAGCCGGTGTCGGCCGACGACCTGCGCGCGCTTGTCCGCGGTTCGTCTGCGGTGCACGTCGTCGGGTCGGGGCATTCGTTCAGCCCGATCGCGGACACCTCGGGCACGCTGGTGTCCCTGGCGGCCATGCCCGAGGTCTTCGAGGTGTCGGGCCACAGCGTCCGGGTCGGCGCCGGCATGACGCTCGCCGCCCTCGCCCCCAAGCTCGAGGCCGCGGGCCTGGCGCTGCACACGCTGCCGTCGTTGCCGCACATCACCGTCGCCGGCGCGATCGCCACGGCCACGCACGGGTCGGGCGCGCGGTCGCTCGCGGGGGCGGTCAGGTCGGTCGAGGTCATGCGGGCCGACGGCTCGACGATCGAACTGACGTCGCCGGGCGCCGCGGTGTCACTGGGCGGCCTGGGAGTCGTCACGACGGTGACGCTGGACGTGGTGCCGTCCTTCGAGATCGCGCAGACGGTGTACGAGCACGTCGCGTGGACGACGCTGCTGACGAACTTCGAGCAGATCCTCGACGGCGCCTACAGCGTGAGCGCGTTCGTCGACTGGAAGGGCGGCGCGACCCTGTGGGTGAAGCACCGCGTGGGCGACGAGCCGACCGCGTTCCCCGGCAAGGAGGCTGACGGCCCCCGCCACCCGGTGGTCGGACAGCCACCCTCGCGCTGCACCGAACAGGGCGGCGTGCCGGGGCCGTGGCACGAGCGGCTGCCGCACTTCCGGGCCGAGTTCACCCCGTCCGTCGGCCAGGAGCTGCAAACCGAATACTTCGTGCCCCGCACCCGCGCGGTCACCGCACTGCGAGCGCTCGCCGAGATGTCCACGGTCATCTCACCACTCGTACAAGCCTGCGAGATCCGCACCGTGTCCGCCGAACCGCAGTGGCTCAGCCCCGCGTACGACCGCGACAGCCTCGCCATCCACTTCACCTGGGTGCCCAACACCGAGGCCGTGCTCGCCCTCCTGCCACGCCTCGAGGAAGCCATCGCGCCACGACCGCACTGGGGCAAGCTCTTCACCGTGCCGCCGATGCTGCTGGCCGCCCGGTACCCGCAGTGGGACGCCTTCCGCTCACTGATCGACGAGCACGACCCGAAAGGCGTGTTCCGCAACGACTTCCTGACCCGCTACTTCGGCCTCAGCCCATCCAGCTGACGCCGCAAGAAGTCCGCCTCGGCTCCCCGCAGCCTCGTCAGCACCCGCCGAGCCTCGTCCCAGACCTCGATGGCGCGGGCACGGTCGTCGTCGCGGAAGACGGAGATCAGCCCTATCAACGCCCGCACTTCACCCGCCCGGTCACCGAGGCGGCGATAACCCGTCAACGCCTCCCCGAACGCGGATCGCGCCACCCCTAGCTCACTGTTGTCGAGTTGAAGATTGCCCATCGTCTCCTGAAGTCTCGCCGAGCCGACGAGATCGCCGGGTTCGAGCTGGGACAGGGAGATGGAAAGCTCGAGGATCGCCTGATCCAGGCCGAAGTCCTCGCGCGCCATCCGAATGAAGTCGATGACGATGTCCGCCCGGTCCTCCGGACGCACCGCCAAGTCACGCGCACGCCGCAGGTACTCGTCCGCTCCGTGATTCCGGCCCGCGACGCCCTCCAGGTAGGCGAGCTGCCGCAGCGCGGTGACCTGGTCGTCCAGCGGCAACGTGCCCCACTCGACGGCGTCCACCAGTTGCCGGCCGGCCCCGTCGACGTCACCGCGGTCCAGCAGCATCGATCCCAGGTCGAACGCGATCTGTGGCTCCAGCTCGGTGTCACCGGCACTGCGGGTACGGGCGACGCGCAGATGCTCCTCCGCCGAACCGGCGTTCCCGGCCCTCAGCTCCATGCGAGCGAGCTCCCGATGCACCAGCGCGTGCTCCCGATCACTGCCGCCAGCTTCCAGCGCCGCCTGGAAGTGGTCGACGGCCGCCGCGAGATCGTCTCGGTCACGGTATATCTCGCCGAGCAGGCGGTGGGCGCGCTGCGCGTCGGACGAGTTCGACATCGAGAGACTCAGCACGCGGTTCAGGTCGCGCTCGGCCTTGTCCAACCGCCCCAGGTCCTTGGCCAGTTCTCCGCGGAGCAGCATGGCGCTCGGCGTTTGCGCGGCCTCCAGCGCACGTCCGGCCAGCGTGTAGGCCCGGTCCAGGTCACCCCGGACCTGGAGCCTGCGGACCGTCGCGACGAGCACCCCTTCCCAATGTGGTCCGGCGTCCTGCCCAGTCAGCGTGTTCACGATGTCCACCACGAGATCGGAACCAGCGATCGGGTGCGCGGACGAGAGCTGCTTCGGCGCATCGCCCACGACGATCACCAGCCGGCCGGAATTGAGCTGCACCTGGTCGAGGATCTCCTGGATTCCCGCCGACGCCTGCGCGGGCGGATCGACGATCACGAAGTGCCGCACCATCGACAGCTCCGCCAACCGCCCCCGCACCGCCCGCACGCCCAATTCGAGCAGCTCGTCGGTCAGCGCCACCGCCCGTTCGGACGCGCCATGCACCAGGACGTCGTAGCGGAACCCTTGATCGGACCCACGGCGGCCGCGTTCCCTAGCTGCTGAGACGTAGGTATCTCGGTTGCTGACCAGCACATCGGCGTCCGCGAGCTGGTGCGCGAGCAACGCCGCGATGTTGTCCATGTAGTAGGAGACCGAGTCGGGGCTGCCGCTGCGTTCGTCGACGACTGCGATCTCCTCGCCAAAGCTCCAGTACGGCAGGTACGGCACCGTCGTACGCTCGACCAGCGCCAGCTCGGCCTCGTCGTCGCCCTGATCTGACGGCAGCCAGCTCGCGTAAAGGGGTGCAAACTGCTCCGCGATCGTGGTCCGCCACGACCGTGCCCGCTCGTACTCCTCCTTGCTGTCGAACCGCGAAACGATCGGCAGGTACAGCAACCCCGCCCGGTCATAGGGCAGCTTGTCGCGGGCATCCGCCGCACGCTGGGCCACCTCGAGCGCGCCAGCCAGGTTCTGCCGGTTCGGCGCGACGCACAGCACCAGCACATCCGGCAGTTGCGCGGTGCAGATGCCACCGATGTCGGTGATGCCGGTGCGACTGTCGATCAGGACGTAGTCGAACTTCTCTTCCCACTCCTCACGCAGCTTCTCGAACCGCCAGCCCAGATCGCCGTTGGCGAAGAGGTCCGGCCACGAGAGTCGCTGGGCGCGGTCGGCGTACGAGGAGTCCATCTGGCCGGCGGCCAGCAGGAAGAGGTTCTCGGTCTCCGGCACCAAGACCTCGACCGGCTCGATGTCGTCGAGCCAGTCGGAATCCCCGGTGATCCACTCAACCAGACCGCTCGTGACGGGGCCGTCGAGGTACGGCTTGAAGTATTCGTGCAGGCCTGGTGCGTCCAGGTCGAAGTCCACGCACAGCACGCGATTGCCCCAGCGGGCTAGCTGCACCGCGACGTTGGCGAGGCAGAAGGAACGGCCTACGCCGCCCTTGTACGAGTAGAAGGTGACGATCACGGCAGCCTCACAGCCTCGGCAACGGGCCGGGCGGCACCGTCTTCAGGTCCAACGCCGGCCGCACCACGCGCCACGCCGGGTCCCACGGCGGCGCGTTCTCGATGCGTTCCGCCACCTCTTTCGCCAGTTCCTGCACCTCCGTGAGGAAGTACTCGTAGTTGGCAGAGCGGCTGTAGACCTCGTAAGCCAGCGGCTTGTTCCAAGGTGTGAAGTCCCGTTGCTGGGTGGCGTGCGCCTCGGGCGGGTAGTGCTGCCCGTCGGCGTACCGAACGGGCAGCACCAGCTGCCGCGGCTGATCCGTGGTGCCGTAGCCGAGCATCTTGTGGCGTTCGAGCATGCTTTCCCACTCGGCCCGGCACCACGGCGATCTGAAGTACGGCGGCGAGAAGACGGCGACCATCACCCTCGAACGCAGCAACGCGCGTTCCAGGTTGTCCGGCCACGCGACTCCGGTCTCCTGGCGCCAGTCCACGAAGATCTCGGGGTCTTTGTCCATCTCGTTGCCGAGCCATTCCTTCAGAGCACGGTGGAAGTGCTCCTTCACCCACACGTCACCACCACCGCGGCGCGTGTAGCTCAGGAAGACGTCGTACTCATAGCCCACGCCAGCACATCGTGATCATCGCCCGTGCCATTACGAGGCGTCACCCTTCTGGCGCAGCGCCTCCAGCTGCTCGTCGGAGAAGCCGTAGGTCGTCGCGATGGTCATCTTCGGGCAGGTGATCAGGAGACCGGGGCCCCACTCCTCGACGACCTGGCCGCGCTGGTTCGCGGACTCGAAGAAGGGCTTGCCCGACACGTCCAACGGCACCTCGCGGCCCCAGAACACCGTGCGGCGGGCGGCGCCGGGCTGGAACTCGTGGGCGAACTTCAGCTGGTGCAGGAAGGTGATCCAGCCCTCGGTGATCTCGTCGTAGTAGTCGTCCCACTCGGGCGAGGTGCCCTTCGGAGCGCGGGTCAGCACGACGCGCGTGCCCTCGGGGATCGGGGTGAGGGTGAAGGTGTCGTGGCCGCCCTGGACGAGCAGCGTCCGGCCCTCGCCTTCCTCGGCGTGCTGGAAGTAGATGTGGTCGATCTCGGCGTCGAGCTCCGGGATGTCCCAGCCGTGCCAGTGCCGGATCTTCTCCTTCTCGCGGAACGACTGCCACACCTCGTCCACCGGAGCGGCGACGGTGATCTCGATCCGGACGCCTTCGTCACTGCTGCCGCTGATCATCTGCAACTCCCGGGTGGCCCATGGCGACCACCCGGTACGGGCGGCCTGACTCGGTGTCGTACTTCAGCGCGATCTGCCGCACCGCTTCGGCCAGGTCGCTGGTGAACCCGTGGACGTCGCCGGGCGCGCCGAAGCGGACCGTCGTCTCCACGGTGAACGTGAGCAAGCGCTTTCCCGCGTCCGCCGCGGCGCCGGACATCCGCTCGACCTCGCGAGCCGTGTCCTCGGCGACCGACACCAGGTGCGTTGCGGCGAACTGGTCCTGGACGTCCGCGGCGATCTCGCGGCCGGGCCGGGCGCGCAGGACGCGTTCGACACAGCCGCGGCGCTGCCGTTCCTCGACCAGCTCGACGAGTCCTGCCTGTTCCAGGGCTCGCACGTGGTAGTTGACCCGCTGCCGCGGCAGGTCGAGGGCCGCCGCGAGCTGGGTCGCCGACGCGGGCGACTTCAGCAGCTCCAGCAGCGATCTGCGCAACGGGGACAGCTCCACGCCTAGCACAGTCTCATTTGACAAAATCATTTGTCAATACCGGAACTCGACCGGAAACAGGCAAGTTCGTTGACGGTTGCAACAAATCGCCCCCACCCTGTGACCCGTGAGAATCCCCCTGCTGGTGGCAGCGTTGGCGGCAGCAGCGGTCGTTCCTGTGTGGACGGTCGCGGCGCAGGCCGACGTAGTGCCCGGAACCGCTTATCAAGTGACGAACGTCGGCAGCGGAAAGTGCGTGGAGTCGCAGGGATCGGCGAACGGCGCACAGCTCCGCCAACAGGCCTGCTCCGGGCAGACCTGGAAGTTCACGCCCACGAGCGACGGCTATTTCACGGTCGGCGAAGGCTCGGTGTGGGACGTCTCGAACGTGTCCACCACGGACAACGCGCTGGTGCACATGTGGCAGAACTTCAGCGCGAACAACCAGCAATGGCGTCCCGAACAGGTCGGCACGGACACCTACCGGTTCGTCAACCGCAACAGCGCCAAGTGCCTCGACGTGCCCGGTGCGTCCACCGGTGACGTCCAGCTGGTCCAGTACGCCTGCAACGGCACGAACGCCCAGCTGTTCCGGCTGGGCACCTCCACGCCGCCGGACCCCGAAGCTCCTGACTTCGGCCCGAACGTGCTGATCTTCGACCCGTCGATGCCCGCCAGCACCATCCAGGCGCGGCTCAACGACGTCTTCCGGCAGCAGGAAGAGGGCCAGTACGACGCGCGCCGGTACGCGATCATGTTCAAGCCCGGCAACTACAACGTCGACGTCAACATCGGCTTCTTCACCCAGGTCATCGGCCTGGGCCTGCTGCCGGACGGCGTGACGATCAACGGCCAGGTGCACGTCGAGGCCGACTGGTTCCAGGGCAACGCGACGCACAACTTCTGGCGTGGCGCGGAGAACCTCGCGGTCAGGCCTCCGAGCGGCACCAACACGTGGGCCGTCTCGCAGGCGTCCGCGATGCGCCGCACGAAGGTCTACGGCAACATGCAGCTCGACGACAACGGCTGGTCGAGCGGCGGTTTCCTGGCCGACTCCGTGGTCACCGGCCAGGTCCGCTCCGGTTCGCAGCAGCAGTGGCTGTCGCGCAACACCGAGTGGGGCTCGTGGGCCGGCGAGAACTGGAACATGGTGTTCGTCGGGGCTCGCAACGCGCCGCAGAACACGTTCCCCGAACCGCCGTACACGACGGTCGCGCAGACTCCTGTCGTGCGGGAGAAGCCGTTCCTGAACATCGACGGCGCCGGCAAGTACAACGTGTTCGTCCCCGCCCTGCGCAGCAACACCAGCGGCACCACGTGGGCGAGCGGCAACCAGCAGGGCACCAACATCCCGCTGTCGAACTTCTTCGTGGCCAAGCCGGGCACGAGCGCGGCGACGATGAACGCCCAGCTCGCGGCTGGCAAGCACCTGCTGCTCACACCGGGCATCCACCAGGTGTCCGAACCGATCCGCGTCACGCGTCCCGACACCGTGGTGATGGGCCTCGGTCTCGCGACCGTCATGCCCACCAACGGGAACATGGCGATCGACGTGTCCGATGTGGACGGCGTGAAGATCGCGGGCCTGCTCCTCGACGCGGCCCCGACCAACTCGCCGCTGCTGATGCAGATCGGCGCGCCGGGCAGCAACGCCAACCACTCGGCCAACCCGACGTCGGTGCACGACCTGTACGTGCGCATCGGCGGTTCGGCCATCGGCCGCGCCACGACCTCGTTGGTGGTCAACAGCCACAACGTGATCGGCGACCACCTGTGGCTGTGGCGCGGTGACCACTCCATCGGTGTCGGCTGGGACGTCAACAGGGCGGACACCGGCCTGATCGTCAACGGCAACAACGTGACGATGTACGGCCTGTTCGTCGAGCACTACCAGAAGTACCAGACCATCTGGAACGGCCAGGGCGGCCGGACGTACTTCTACCAGAACGAGATGCCCTACGAGGTGCCGAACCAGGCGGCGTGGATGAACGGCTCGACGCGCGGCTACGCGGCGTACAAGGTCTCCAACAACGTCACGACGCACGAGGCGTGGGGCCTGGGCAGCTACATCTTCGCCAACGCCAACCCGAGCGTGGTGGCCGACCGGGCGTTCGAGGTGCCCAACACGCCGGGCGTGAGGTTCCACAGCATGGTGACGATCTCGTTGGGCGGCAAGGGAACCATCGAGCGAATCATCAACAACTCGGGCGGACGGGTGACCGCCGGCTCTACCGAGGCCTACCTGGCCAACTACCCGTGATGTTTCCCCGAAGATCAATGTTCCACTGAGCGGTTTTGAATGACGCATCCCCATGCTCCGGTCCGCATAGACTGGAGCATGGGGATTCTTTCTGAGCAGTTGCGGATCATCGAGGCCCTCAACCCGGTCTACAACGCTTTGACCAGCGTTTTCGACGTCCGGGATGAGCCGACCGGCCCACTCGCCGGGGTCACGTTCTCGGTCAAGGCCAACATCGACGTCGCGGGCGCCGCGACCACGCACGGCCTGAAGGCGTTGACCGGCAACGTGAAGTCGTCCGACGCACCGATCGTCGCACGGCTGCGGGCGGCGGGAGCGACACCGATCGGGCACGCGAACATGCCGACGATGAACGCCCGCGGCATGCACACGTACAGCGAACTGGCCGGGCACACCGTCAACCCGTGGGACGCCACGAAATCACCTGGCGGCAGCTCCGGCGGTGACGCGGTCGCGGTGGCGACGGGCATGGCGCACATCGGGATCGGCAACGACAGCGGCGGATCACTGCGGCTGCCGGCGTTCCTCAACGGCGTCTGCGCCCTGAAGCCGAGCTACGGCCGCTACCCGCAGGGCGCCGTGTTCGGCCAGCCCGACCCGCCGTTCCCCACCCAGGTCATGACGGTCGAGGGCCCGCTCGCCCGCACCGTGGCCGACCTGCGCACGGTGCACGGCCTGCTGTGCGGCGCGGACCCGGCCGACCCCCGCGTGGTGGCGATGCCCGTGTCCGGTCCACCGGCTCCTCTGGTGGCCGGTTTCGTGCCGGGCGACCCGGTGGTCAAGGCAGCGGCGACACGGCTGGCGGACGCCGGTTACGAAGTCGAAGCGGTCGAGGTGCCACGGCTGGACGAGGCCGCGGAGCTGTCCATGCGCATGATCGCCACGCCGATCGCCCTCGGCTACGAGCAGTTCGCCACGTTCGCCGGCGAGGACGTGGCGCTGTACGCCCGCCATTTCCTGGAGGTGCGGCCGGGGCTCGACCTCGCGGAGTTCCTCGCGCTCACCGGCACCCGCCTGGCCGTCCAGCGGGAGTGGGCACAGCTGCTCGACCGCTACCCGGTCCTGCTCGGCCCGGTCAGCACCACGCCGTCGTTCGAACCGGACCAGGACCGCCGCAGCCCCGAGGCGCTCGCCGCGTACTTCGAGGCGACCAAGCTGTGCGAGGCCAGCAGCTTCGTCGGCGTGCCCGCGGTGGCGGTGCCGACGGGCCTGCGGGACGGGCTGCCGACCGGTGTCCAGGTGATCTCCCGGATGTACCGGGAAGACCTCGCCCTGAACGCCGCCGCAGTCCTGGAAACCCCGCTCACCCCAGCCGTTTCGGCCGGTTGACCTTCATCTCGTCCATGTCGGTGACGGTGGCGCGCAACCCCTTGAAGTCGACGCCCAGCGCGTCGAGGGCGGTGGTCGCGCGCCGCAGTCCCGCGTCGTCCGGCTTCGTCTCGGCCGTCAGGATCACGCGGTAGCTGAAGAAGTCGAGCTTCTCGTCGAACATCAGCGCGCCCTCCTCGCTGAAGCCGCCGTCCCGCAGGAAGTCGAACCCCTCGAGGTGTTCCCGCAAAGACACGCGCTGTTCGGCGGTGAGGTCGGTGAAGCGTCCGCGGACGAGTACCCGGTAGGTGTGTTCAGCCACGAGCGAAGATGGTCCCCGAAGGCCCGCCGGTCTGGCGAACGATTTCCCGGGTGCGGAAGAATCGTGATCCATGAACGCAAAAGAGCTGGTCACGCGCATCCGGACGGAGCTGCACCCCGGTGAGCACGACAACCTCGTGGTCAACCTGATCGAAACCGGACAGGCTCCGCGTGCTGTGATCGCCACGTTCGCCGCGGAAGAGAACCACATCGTGTCGTCGGACTGGCGAACATTCCTGGCCCTCGCCTCGAAGGCGGGCGAGCCGAACGCGCGGGCGTTCTTCACGTTGCTGGCGGGCGGTGAGGAGCTGGTGCTGCCAATGCTGGAGCCGCTGGCGAACGCGGCCGGCATGTCGTCCAAGGACTTCCACAACTACGAGCCCTTCCCCGGCTGCCAGGCCTACCCGGCCTACCAGGCGTGGATGGCGCTCAACGGGGAGCCCACCGACGTGATCCTCGCGATCCTGGCGAACTTCACCGCGTGGGGCGGCTACTGCGCGCGGATGGCGAAGGGGCTGCGCGAGCACTACGGGTTCGACGACGAGGCGTGCGCCTTCGTGGACTTCTTCGCCACGCCCGCGCCGCAGCTCGAGGAACGCGCGATCGCCGCGATCCATGCCTCACTGGACGCCGGCTGGCAGCCGAAGCACGCGTGGCGCTACGGCCGCCTGCTGCAGGCGTACGAACTGCAGTTCTGGTCCACGCTGGCCTGACGGGAGTGGGGGCGGCGAAAGAGCCGCCCCCACCGCCGCTATCGGGGTAGATAAGCCCGGTGGGACTTGGAGAACTCGTAGTTGTTGTACTTGTCCCAGTTGATCGACCACGTCATGAGGCCGCGCAGATTCGGGTAGACGCCCTTCGGCTTGTAGCTGCCGCACCGCGTGCCCTTGGTCAGGCAGTCCAGCGCGGTCTGGACGTCCGCGACGGACGTGAACCCGTTGCCCGCGTACTGCGCGGCGGGCAGGCCGATCGCGACCTGTTCCTGCCGCAGCGGCGCGAAGACCTTCGACGTGTCACCGCGCACCGGGAACCCGGCGAGCAGCATGTCGGTCATCGCCACGTGGAAGTCGGCGCCACCCATGTTGTGGTACTGGTTGTCCAGCCCCATCACGGGACCGGAGTTGTAGTCCTGCACGTGCAGCAACGTCAGGTCGTTGCGCATCGCCTCGATCACCGGCAGGTACGCACCCGTGCGCGCGTCGCCGGTGCCCGTGCCGCCGTAGAACTGGTAGCCGACCTGCACGAAGAACGTCTCCGGTGCCATGGTGAGCACGAAGTTGGCTCCGTAGCGGGACTTCAGCGTCCGCAGCGCCGAGATCAGGTTCACGACCACGGGCGTGGTCGGGTTCCTGAAGTCGAGGTCACCGGGGTTCAGCGACAGCGAGTGGCCCTCGAAGTCGACGTCGAGGCCGTTCAGGCCGTACTTGTCGATGATGGCGCCGACCGTCCGCACGAAGGCGTCGCGCGCCGCCGTGGTCTCGAGCCGCACCTGGCCGTTCTGGCCGCCGATGGAGATGTTGACCTTCTTGCCCTTTTGCTGCTGGGCGCGGATTCCGGCGATGAACTCGGCCTCGGACTCGACGTTCGGGCACTCCGCGACCGGGCACTGGCTGAACCGCAGGTCACCGGACGTGGCGCTGGTCGGCTCGGCGAACGAGAGGTTGATGACGTCCCACTCGTCCGGCACGTCCTTCATGCGGATGTAGCCGGAGCCGTTGGCGAAGCTGGCGTGCAGGTAGCCGACGAGCACCTTGCGCGGCAACTGCCCCGTGGGCGGCTGACCCGTCGTCGTGGTGGTCGTGGTCGTCGTAGTAGTTGTCGTCGTGCTCGTGGTGGACGACGTCGTCGGGCCCGTACCACCGGTGCACGCCGCGCCGTTGATCGTGCAGTTCGCCGGATCCGCGGTGCCGGCGGCGTTGAAGCCGAACGTGACGCTGGCTCCGGGCGCGACCGAGCCGTTGTACTCGCGGTTGACGAACGTGTTGTGGTTGCCGCTCTTGGTGAGCAGCGAGTCCCAGTAGGCACCGACGGAGGTCGTGGCCGGGTAGTCGAACTCGACCTTCCAGGAACTGATGGCCGCGCTGGTCTCGTTCTTGATCGTCACCGTCGCGGTGTACCCGGTGGCCCAGCCGTTCTTGGAGAACGTCGCCGTGACTCCGGCGGCGTTGGCAGGGGCGAGACTCACGATCACGGTGCCGAGCACCAGTGCGGCCACCGCGGATATTCGAGCGAACAACAGCATGGGTTCCATCCCTCACGCGTTGGCGGCCGGCAGGGGGGTCACCCCGAATTGGACTAGACCATCTACCTCGGAGTCAAGGTTCTAGACTGCCCAGTCGTGCCTCTAGCTCGTGCCGCCGACGGAACCTCGCTCTTCTACTCGGTCGAAGGCTCCGGTCCCCCACTGCTGCTGATCGCGGGCCAGTCGAACTCCTCCCGCTGGTGGTCACAGGTGCGGCCGGACTTCTCCGCGGCGTTCACGACGATCGTCACCGACCACCGCGGCACCGGTTCCAGCGACAAGCCCGACTCCCCCTACAGCACCCAGCTCTTCGCGTCGGACTGCGTCGCGATCCTCGACGACGCCGGCATCGGCACGGCCCACGTCTACGGCACCTCGATGGGCGGCCGGATCGCGCAGTGGATCGCGGCCTCGCACGGCGACCGGGTCGACCGGCTCGTGCTCGGCTGCACCTCCCCCGGCGGCACGCACGCGATCGAGCGCAGCGCCGAGGTGCGCAAGTCGCTGGCGCAGATCGACCCGATGAAGGCGCGCAGGGCGTTGGAAGAGCTGATGTACACACCGGCGTACCGCGGCCCGTTCAACACGCTCGGCGACCCGAACATGCCGCCGCACGCACGCAAGCGGCACCTGTTCGCGAGCGCCGAACACGACGCGTGGGACGTCCTGCCGTCGATCACCGCACCGACTCTCGTGGTGCACGGCACCGAGGACGTCTTCAACCCCACGGCGAACGCTCCCCTGATCACCGAACGCATCCCCGGCGCGCGGATGCACCTGATCGAGGGAGCACGGCACGGTTACTTCGAGGAGTTCCGCGACGTGGCGACTCCCCTGGTGACGGACTTCCTCAGCCGGTGACCCAGCGCAGGCCGCGCATCAGTGCGTGGCCCGCGAACCGCACGCCGGTGGCCTCGGCGATCGGCAGGTAGGGCAGCCGCAACGGAATCCGCGCCCACACCGGCAGGCTGGCGACCGCGGTGGCGGTCAGGATCGCGTACGGACCACGGGCCAACACCGGCAAAGGGGCTTTGAGCAGCAGGAATCGCGCTGCCTCGCGGGCGTCGTGGGTACCTTTCAGCTCGGCCCGGTAGGAGTCGAGCCGCGCTCCGAGCTCGGCGGTGGTGCGCGGCGGATCGACGACGCCCAGCGCCTCCCCGATGACGGCCATGTCCGCGACGTACTCGTCGTAGTCGTCGAGGGGCTTCTCGCCGTACTTCTGGTGGCAGCGCAGGAAGCTGTCGACCTCCGCCACGTGCACCCAGGCCAGCAGGTGCGGGTCGTCGGCGCGGTACTGACGACCGTCCGGCGCGGTGCCGTGGATGTGCTTGTGCACGTGTCCCAGCCGTGCGATCGCCTTCTGCGCGTCCTCGACCGTGCCGTAGGTGGTGACGCCGATGAACAGGCTCGTGCGTTGCAACCGTCCCCACGGATCGGTGCGGTAGTCGGAGTGCTGGGCGACCGCGGCCATCGCCAGCGGGTGCAACGACTGCAGCAGCAACGCCCGCAGCCCGCCGATGAACATGGCGTGATCAGCGTGCACGTGCCGGATCGGCCGGTCGTCGGCGAACATGCGCGGTCCGGGCGTCTCGTGGATCCGCCGCGCGTGTTTCTCGCGCTCCGGACCCGCGACCCGCTCGAACAACGACTCGCTCAGCTGACGCCGCAGTGCCTCCAGCATCCCTCCATCATGCGTGCCAGTAGTCCCGATCGGGAAGGAGCAACCACCGGTTCGGCGCAGTGAACGCCTTGTCGTCCTCGGGCCGCAGCCCCACGTAGGCGCAGCAGTACGCCACAGCCTCGCTGGAGTAGAGGTGCGCCAGCAGCACCTCGGACGTCGTGTCGGCCTCGCTGGGCGATCCGCCGGGGTGCAGGTCCCAGCCGGCGATCTCACCGTCGCGGTCGATCCTGCCCTGGTTGCCGCTCTTGGGGTTCGCGTACATGGCGTACACGACCGTGCCCGCCGACAGCAGGTTCGTCACCACCGGGGTGGAGGCGTTGAAGTACCAGGGCTGCATCAGAACGCACCCGCCCGGCACATCGGTGACGCCGATCGCGAGCTCGGTGTCGTCCTCGAACGGCTCTTCCCACCAGTCGGTGACGTCCGGAAGCTCGTGCTCCGGCACCACGTACGCCTTCAGCCTCCGCGCGGCCTCGCCGGCGTCGATGCCCGCGACGCAGGCGATGCTGAAGCCGTCCGCCTCGGGAAATCCGGCGAGTGCCGCGACGAGCCGGTCCCGTTCGTCCACGGCGGCCTGTTCCTCGGGCGTGAGGACCTCGTCGGTGGCGAGGGGATGCGCGGTCGTGAGGCTGAGGCGGGCGGGCGACCAGCCGGACATCATGGGGCGCGCCGGGTCAGCGCCCGCGGCCAGCAACAGCTCGACGCTGTCGAACTTCCGCCCGTTCACGGCCTGCCACAACGCCGTGCGGCCGTCGAACATCACGTCGACGTCGTCGGTCTCTTCCAGCCGCGCCGCCACTTCCTGTGCCGTGCCGAACGCCGCCGCCAGGTGCAACCTGTGGAATTCCCCCATGGGAACGGCACCCTACCGATGCGGGGTGCCGTTCCGCCGGGAGATCAGGCGATCGCGATCTGGTCCAGATCAGGAGCGCCGGCCTTGTCGTTGCCGAACTTGATGGAGTTCGCGCCAGCGTTCAACGTCACCGGAAGCTCGGCCACGTACGGGGTGTTGTTGCCGACCCCGTCGAGCTTGACCTCGACCGGCGTGCCGCCGTTCACCGTCACGAAGTACGAGCGCGGCCCGTTCACCGTGAACTGGATGAACATCCGGTACGCACCCGCCGCGGGCACGACGACGTTCGGGAACGTCACCGAGGCCTCCGGGCTGCCGCCGATGTTGCGCACCTTCTCCGCGCCGGAGCACGATCCGCAACTGGTCAAACCCGTGCTGCCGAACACGTTCGCCGAGTCCTCCGCCTCGCGCACGAACACGCGGTCCGCGGGCCTGGTGCGCACCGGTACCGAACCCGAGACCTTCCGGTCGGAGCTCAGCAGCTGGAACGACGCGGTCACCGGGATGCTGACCGAACCCACGTCCTGCCCGGCGGGCGAGGTCGCGGTCCAGCTGCCTTCCAGCAGACCCGCCAGCCGCATCGACGTGCGGGTCGCGGGTGCGCCGGTCAGCGTCCAGCCGGCGGGCAGCACGGGTGCCAGCGACACGGTGTCGATCTGGTCGTCGGCGTCGAGACGCAGCCGTGCGGTGATCTTCACGGATTGCTGGCCCGGCGAAACCCATTGCACGCCATGGGGTTCGACGGTCAGCGTCGTCTTCGGCGTGTAGGTCGACGGTGGCAGCCCGCCGACCGAGATGCGGTCCAGGCCGAGGGACCTGCCGGTGCCGAAGACCTTCAGCGTGTTGCGGCCCGCGTTCAACGGCACCGCGACCGACGTCGGGTCGGGCACGTCGGCCCGGTCCGCGGGCACCGCGACGGAAACCGGCGCACCACCGTTCGCGGACACCGAGACCGAGGAGGCCGCAGACGACGTCAGGTCGAGCTGCAGACGGTAAGTACCCGCCGTGGCAACGGAGACATCCCGATAAGTCACGGCGTTGCGCTCACCACCGCCGAGCCCGGTCACCTGCCGCGTGCCGGAACAGGCCTCGCAGAACTCGCTGCGTGCCGAACCCGACCGGGACGCGTCCTCGGCTTCCAGCGCGCCGTCCCGGACCGAGCGCGGATAGCTGTGACCGACCCGGATCTCGTCGATCTTCAGTTCCTTGAAGTAGACCGGCGCCTGCGGCCCGCCCCACGTGTTGAGCACGGTCAGCTTGAGGAACCGGGCCTCCTGCGACCCGATGTCGATGAACTGAGTGCCACGAGCGGAAGGCAACGCGCCGGTCCGGACGTGCCACCAGTTGCGGCCGTCGTCGGACGCCGTCAGCTGGTAGTCCTTGATGCGACTCGAATCCTCAGGGCGACCGAACGACACACGTGCGTGCGTCGGTGACGACTCGCGCTGGTTGATCGCGAGGAACGCCGCCTCCTTGCGCCGGCCGAGGTCCAGCGAGATCGAGACGGGCTGGGCCGCGTTGGCGTCCCAGTACTTCTCGTAGCTGCCGTCGGTCAGGTTCGCCGCGGGGAAGCCGTCCTCGGAGGAGGTCGCCGACGCCTTGACGCCGGTGTAGAAGCCTTGCTGCCCAGCGGTTTCCACGGCGAACACCGTGTCGTACTCGTCCCACTTCGTGATGCCCTGGATCGTCAGGTGCCCGGCTGACTGCGAGAACCGCATCCGCTCACCGGTCCGCAGGTCCCTGACCCCGGTGACGCGATAGCCGTTGTCCCGCAACCGGACAAAGTCAGCACGCGGCTTCGTCACGACGTGCACGTACTGCTTGCCCGTCTTGGGATTGATGGTGATCACGCCGTGCGCACCGTCGTTCCAGAACCCCGGCTGCATGCCGCCGTACATGTACCCGGCGCCCTCGACGCCTTGGATCGACTCCTGGATCGGCGGCACCCAGGAGGACATGAAGTTGTTGTACGCCTCCTGCTGCGCGGGCATTTTGCCGTTCACCATCGGCGTTTCGGCCATCAGCGACTTGATCGAGGCGCCCGCGTTGGTGATGTAGCGGCCGGTGTTCAGTCGCGTGTCGACGGCGTGGTTGCCGCCGTCGTACCACCAGTCGCCGGTGTTGGGCAGCTTGTAGCAGGCCTCGGACAGCCGCGGCATCGGCGTGAAGGTCGCCGCCGGGTAGTCGTAGGACGGGAACATGCCGGTCTTCTGCTCGTTCGAGACCGTGTCCATGATCGGCGTGTCCTCGTTGTTGTTGCTCAACAACCAGGTGGGCTGCAGCTGCCGGATCTGTTCGTAGAGCTTGTTGCGCTCCCAGTACTCGTTGTCGTTGTCGATCCAGAACCCGGCGAGGTCGTTGTAGTTCTTCATGACCTCGAAGAAGAGGTCGTAGCTGTACTTGCCGAAACCCTCACGCGTGGTGAGGTCGACCTGCTCGCCCTTGTAGTCGGAGTAGGCCTTCGAGTCGAGCATCTGCACGCCCTGCTCGCTGTGCCACTGCGGGTCGTCGGTCATGTAGAGGATGACCTTGACGCCCTTCGCCTTGCCGGCCTTGGTCAGCTCACCGAGCAGGTCGCGTTGCGTCGCACAGCTGCCGGGGATCTTCGACGGCCACGGCCGCGCGTAGCCCAGCCTGCTGTGGAACGTCGCCAGCACGACGTAGGAGGCGCCGAGCTTGCGGGCCTCGTCGATCCAGTAGTCGGGGGTCCACCCTCCGCCGGTGACGTCACGTTCCCACTCGGCGCAGTTGAGATGCTTGGGGGCGGTGAACATGCCCCAGTGCAGGAACAGGCCGGCGGTGGACTTGCGCAGCCATTCCTGTCTCGGGTGTTGCACTTCGGCCTGCGCCGGTGCCGACACGGCCACCGTGAGCAGACCAGCGAGCAACGCGGCCACGACGGCCGCGCACAAACGTCGTAGAGCCATGACCCACGCATTCTCGTCGGGGCGGCGGCGAGAGATCCGATGATTACAACCGGAACAACGTGGGTCAAGCCCCTGTTACGCCTGGGTCGGCCAGACCCATCCGATCTGTCAGGACACCTGGACAGCCGGATCGGCCTTCAACGTGCCGTCGCGCAGCCACCACCTGGTCAGCGAGGCGCCGGTGGGGCAGCAGTTCGCGTCGGTCGGCCGGTACCAGGCCTCCGTGACGGTGATCGCGCCCTTCTCGAACCGGGGCGCGGTCAGCACCGGCACGTGCGGCGCGTCGTCCCGCATCGTCGTCGTGCTGATCTCCCCCACCAGTTCCAGCTTCCCGTTACTGGCCCTGACCACCACGAACCCGTACGCGAGGTCGCTCGACGCCGTGCCGCCGCCGTTGTCGCAGCCGATGCTGACCGCGGCCTCGTCGTGGCCGTCCGCATCGACGTCACCGAACCAGACGGGTCTGTCCGAGCGGATCCAGAGCCCGACCTCGCCCCAGGTCGTGGAGGTGGCCCTGCCTTTGCCCTCCTGGAACTTCACCGGCTTCTCGACGCCGCAGAACGCCGCCGGGAGGGTCGTCTGCTCCCAGTCCACCTCGTGCAGGTCGCCGGGTGCGGCACCCAGTGTCGGCTTCGCCCCGCCGGACGGCACGGTCGTCACGACGGTCGTGCCACCGGACCGCGGTGCGCTGGTGATCTTCGGTCCCGCGGAAGGATCGCCGCACGCGGCCAGCAGCAACAAGAGCGGGAGAACGGGTCTCATGAGATTCCCTTCACGCGCACGGCGGATCGTAAGGGGTGTCCGGAAGGTACTGGCGCCACACGGTTTCCGGAATGGCGGGCGAGTCGGCGCAGAGCTTCTCCAGCAACCTCGGCACGTCGATGCTCCAGATGGTCGTGCGGGTGCCGTCCGCGCCGCCCAGCAACGCGCCGTCGGGGCTGAACGCGATCGCCGCCTGGTCGAACACGCCTCCCGCCCGCAGCTGCGAGACGCCGAGCGGGCGCGACGGATCACTGACGTCCCACACCGCCACCTCGCCGGCCTCCCCCGCGCTCGCGAGCGTCCTGCCGTCCGGGTGCAGCGCCAGGCCGTGCACGCTGCCGAGGTGCATGCTGACGGTGGCGACACGGCTGCCGTCGACGTTCCAGACGGTGATCAGGCCGCTGCGGTTGCCGGTGACGACGTGGTCGTCACCGGGCCCGAACAACACCGCGTCGACCCTGTCGTCCTTGGTGTCGATCGCCCGCACGAGCCGTGGCGCCCGCGGGTCGGTGACGTCCCAGATCTGCGCCAGGTCGCCGTTGCGGCCGTTGGTCACCGCGTGGCGGCTGTCGGAGCTGAACGAGATGCCCTGTTCCACCAACCCGGCGGTGTCCGGCAGAGTCGCCGCCTTGACCGCGTTGTCGCCTTCGCGGATCCAGAGCGTGACCTCCTGCCGGTCGGACGCGCCGATGAGCTTGCCGTCCGGGCTGAAGACAACGGATTCGGCGGTGGCTTCCTGTTTCACCGCGGGCGGTTCGTCGCTGTTCGGGTCCATCAGCACGATCGGCAGCCCGGCGGCCAGCCGCGAGCCGTCCGGGCTGAACGCGATGGGCTGCCTGGACCGGTTGTAGGTCCGCAGCGTGCGGACGTTCCTCGGGTTGGCGACGTCGTGCAGGTCGTAGAGCATCGTGGGTCTGCCGGTGGCGAGCTGCCGGTTCGCCCCGAACGCCAGCTCGTTGCCGCCCGCCGGGACCACCGCCGTCGCCGCGGAACGGGAGCCGGCGAGCACCTGCCACAACCGGACCACGTTCTGCTGGGGAGATCCGTCGACGCTCGCCGACGCGAGCACCCGCGAGTCGGCCCGGAACGCGAGCGCGCTGACCTCGGCGATGTGCCCGCTCAGCTGCGGGCCCGCCTTCGGCTGGACCGCGTCGGTGACGTCCCACAGGTCGACGCCGCCGGTGTTGTCGCCGACCGCGAGCATGGTGGCGTCGGGAGAGAACGCGAGCGCCCGCACGCGGTCGTCGGCACCGGTGAGCACGCTGTACAGCTCGGGTTTCGCGATGTTCCACAGCTGCACGGTCTGGTCGCCGGAGGTGACCGCCAGCACCCCGCCCTTCGGCGAGAAGCTCATCTTCGCGACCGTGTCGCCGCGTGCGGTCAGCGTGCCGCGCGAAGTTGGTGTGCCGGTGATGTCCCACAGTTCGACCGTCGAGCCTCCGGCGGCGATCGCGAGGGTCGAGCCGTCCGCGCTGATCGCCAGTTCGTGGCCCGCCTTGATCGCGCCGATCTCCTTGGGCGCCAGCGGATCCGTGAGGTCGAACAGGGCCGGTCCCGCGGCGAGCACGGGTTTGCCGGGCGCGAACGCGAGCGACCACCCGCCGACTCGCAGCAGGTGCCGCTTCGCCGGATCGGTGACGTCGATGACGACCGCGAACTTCTCGGTGCTCGCCACGACGTGCTTGCCGTCCGGGTGGAAGGCCACGTCCAAGACCGGTGCGCCCAGCGGGAGGCGGTTCCGTTCGGTCGTGCCGTCGTAGATCAGGAGGTCGTTCTCCCGTGCTGCCGCGAACATCTCGCCGTTCGGCGCGAACGCCATGGCGCGGACGGCGTCCCCCGTCGGCACCACACGGGGGATCGACGGGCTTTCCATCAACGCCCCGAGCACTTCCGCGGTCGGCGACATCCGGTAGGCCTGGGCGAGCAGCTGACGTGCGATGTTCGGCCGTGAATCGCGGATCGCGGCGGCTTGCGCGACGAGCTGGCGGGACGTGGCCACGAGCGTCTGCTGCTGTGCCCGGTCGCTCTGCTGCTCCGAACGGACCGCGAAGATCACGGCGGCGACCAGCAGGACGACCAGGACGGAGATCGCGGCGGTGACGGTTCGCCTGGTGCGGCGGCGTTCGGTGATGTGGTGCCCGATCAGTTCGGTCTTCTCGATGCCGTCGAGCGGCGCCACCACGTCGGCCAGCACCGACTCCCACTGCGGGTTGCGCGGGTCCAGCGCGATGTCGCGGACGCCGCGCAGGTCGACGCAGCGCGGTTCGGGAACGTCGTACAACGCCTCTGGCAACGCGGTGGTGCGTTCGATGTCGAGAACCCCGTTGTCCCACACCGCCTCGCCGTCGGTGAGCAGCACGAACAGGGTCCGGCGGTCACGGTTCTCCAGCCACCAGGCCACTTCCTTCGCGACCCAGCGGGACTGCGCGGAAGCCGGTGAGGCGAGCAGCAGGAAGTAGTCGGCGTTCGCCAGGCCGTCGAGAATCGCCTGCGTCAGGTCGGATTCGGCCGCCAGCACGGAGTTGTCGAGGAACACCCGCCGCCGGCGAGGGCGGTACCAGGGCTTCGCGAACTTCTCGACGCCCTCCTGCAACAACGGTCCGAGCGCGTGGTCCGTAGCGTGGCTGTACGAGATGAACGCGGCATACGTCCGTTCGCCGGGCATCCCGAAGCCTCTCCGCTGTACGGGTGATCACCCCTTCATCGTGCCGGAAGCGGCCACTGTTAAGGCTGCATCGTGGTAACACACGTTTGGTGTCTCACGATCAGCGTGGCGAGCAGAGGGAGATGGTCACCAGATGATCGACGCGGACCTGCCGGGTTTCTTCCACGACGCGGAGAAGGCTGCTCAGCGCGGGCAGCGACAGACGCTCTCGCTCGGCAGACTGCGCCTGCTCAGCGCCGGGGTGGCGGCGCTCGGCGGAGCGCTGAGCTGGAAGGCCGGCCGGATCGACCTGTGGGCGATCGTGTCGATGGCGGGCTTCCTCGCCGCGCTGTACGCCGAGGTCCGGCTGTGGAACCTCAAGCCGGAGGAGGACTGGAAGTCCGGCCGCGCGGTCGCGGAGGCCGTCAAGTCGCTGGCCTGGCGGTTCGCCGTGGCGGGCAACCCCTTTCCGCACGACCTGCCGAAAGCACGCCGTGAGCTGGCCGCGCAGACCGCCGAGGTGGTGCGCAAGTACGGCCAGACCCTCGCACTGGACAGCTCGAACCCGTCCGCCACGCCCGCGCTGATCGAGTTGCGCGACAAGCCGTTCGGGGAACGCCGCCGCGAGTACATCGAACGGCGCGTGCGTGACCAGAAGACCTGGTACGCAGGCAAAGCCCGTAACAACAAGGATCGCGCGTCGCTCTGGCGCGGCCTGCTGATCGTCGGCGAGATGCTCGCGATCCTGCTGGCGGGCGGCCGCGCCGTCGGTTTCTGGGACGTCGACATCTCCGGTGTGATGGCCGCCGCCGTCGCGGGCGGTGCGGCGTGGCTCGGCGTGAAGCAGCACGAGACGCTGCGCCTGAGCTACAGCGCGGCGGCCACGAACCTCGCCCTGCTCGAGGAAACGCTCGCCGAGACGCCCGAGGAGGAGTGGGCCGCGGCGGTCGCGGACACCGAGGAGGCCATCAGCAGCGAGCACGCCGCGTGGCTGGCGTCGCGGCCGAGCGCGACCTGACGAGGGAGCCCGCCGTGGATCCGTTGACGATCTTCCTGGCCACACCGAGCACCGCGTTCGGTGAGCACGCGAGGCCGTCAGGCAGGCCGGCCGAATCGCTGTGGACGACACGGCGTCACTGCTGAACGAAGCACGGCTGGAAAGCCGGCGGCACCACCTGAGCGGTCACCGCCGGCGAGCAGCACCTCGTCGATCCGGCCCGGAAGTCAGGCAGGCTCCGTCAGGCGAGGGCTTCGACGACTCGGGTCACCATGTCCCTCTCGGCCGCCGCCACCTCGCCGTCCGCGCCGGCCACCGAGCGGCACATCTCCGTCACGGCGGCGCGGAAGATCGGGACGTCGCGTGGTTCGTGGGCGGTGATGATCTCGACGGAGGAGCGCAGCGCGGCCAGGACGCCTGCCTCCACATCGGACGCCGAGCCGCCGGGCAGGGCGGGCGGGGCGGCGGCGATGGTGGCGCGCAGGTCGTCCGTCAGCAGGGACATGGCCCTGATCCCGGCGTGGCTCTCCTCGTCGACCGAGCCGGGGTCCGCCGTGGACACGAGCACCATCGCACCGAAAACGGCCGTGCGGAGGGTCTGACCCTCCGCCTCCGTGTACGCAGTCATGTGCGCAAGCCTATGCAACGATCAGTGGCTATGAGTGCGGGTCAGGTGCTTGGCGCCAACATCAGGGCGTTCCGGGAGCAGCGCGGGCTGTCTCTGTCGGAGCTCGCGCGGCGGTCGTCCATCGCCAAGGGCACGCTGTCGCAGCTGGAGAGCGGCTCCGGCAACCCCACGATCGAGACAGTGTTCAGTTTGTCGAACGCTTTGGACGTGCCGGTGTCCGAGTTGGTGACCGAGCGGACGCCGCCGGACGTGGTGCTGGTGCGGGCGCGGGACGTCGAGGTGCTCAGCAGCAACGCCGTCGACCTGCGGCTGATGCGCCGGATGGACATCGGGGACACCGTGCTGGAGATCTACGACCAGCGGGTCCGGCCGGGAGGTACCCAGACCAGCGAAGGTCATCCCGGCAAGGAGCACGTGCTGGTCACCAGCGGCAAGCTGAAGGTCGGGCCGGCGGACAAACCGTACGAACTCGGACCGGGCGACTACGTGTGCTTCCCCGGCTCGGTCCCGCACCTCTACGAGACGATCGACGGCGAGGTCAGCTCGGTACTGGTGCTGGAGTACCCGAAGCACTAACGTTCATTCTAATGAACGGAGGTGGCGATGCACCCGGACGTCGTGGTCATGGGAGCGGGCATCATCGGGGCCGCGTGCGCCCAGGCGTTGAAGGCACGCGGGCTCGAGGTTCTCGTCATCGACCGCCACGGACCGGCGTCGGGCACCAGCGCGGCCGGTGAGGGAAACGTCCTGGTCAGCGACAAGGAGCCGGGACCGGAGCTCGAACTCGCCAAGGCGAGCCGGGAGCTGTGGCCGCAACTCGCGGACGACGCCCAACTGGCAGAAGACTTCGAATGGGAGGAAAAGGGCGGACTGGTCGTCGCCACGACACCGGACGCATCCGTTCCCCTCAAAGCCTTCGCCGCCAAGCAACGCACGGCCGGCATCGACGCCTGCGAGCTCACCACCGAGGAAGCGCTGAGCCACGAGCCGCACCTCAACCCCGAGATCACCGCCGCCGTCCACTACCTGCAGGACGCCCAGCTCAACCCGGTCAAGGCCACCAGAACCCTGCTGCGCGGCATCAGGATCACCCGCGCCGAGGTGTCCACAACGGACGGCCGTTCGGTCACCACGTCAGATGGCGTGATCAGCTGCGGCGCGGTCGTCAACGCCACCGGACCGTGGGCGCGGAACTTCGGCGTCAACGTGCTTCCCCGGCGCGGCGTGGTTCTCGTGACCACGCCGATCCCCGGCACGATCCGGCACAAGGTCTACGACGCGGACTACGTCGGCGCGGTCGCGAGCGGCGACGCGGACCTGCAGACGTCCGGCGTCGTCGAGTCGACCCGGGCCGGCACGGTGCTGATCGGGTCGAGCCGTCAGCGCAAGGGCTTCGACGACACGATCGAGAGCAAGGTGCTGAAAGCGCTGGCGCTCAGGGCGATCGCGCTCTTCCCGATGCTGAAGGACGTCCCGGTCATGCGCGCGTACGGCGGCTTCCGCCCGTACGCCCCCGACCACCTGCCGATCATCGGCGAGGATCCGCGCACGCCCGGTCTGTGGCACGCCACCGGACACGAGGGCGCGGGCGTCGGCCTGGCCCCGGCCACCGGACGCCTGCTCGCCGAGCTGCTCACCGGCGGCACGCCGTTCCTCGATCCGTTTCCGTTCCGCGTCGACCGTCCGGAGGTGATGGTGTGAAGGTGACGTTCAACGGCCTCCAGCGCGAGGTCGCGCACGTCGCGGAGCTGTTGCCGGGCAGGTTCTTCTGCGGCATCGGTGTCTGTTTCGGCTGCGTCGCGGAGATCAACGGCGTGCCCGAGGTCCGCGCGTGCCGCCACCAGCTGCGCGACGGCGACGTGATCAGGACGAAGCCATGAGGATCGTGGTCGTGGGTGCGGGCCCAGCGGGGATGGCCGCCGCCAGAACCGCCGCCGACGCGGGCGCCGAGGTCACCATGGTCGACTCGGAACCGGAAGCGGGCGGCCAGTACCTGCGCGGCCGCGTCAAGTTCAGCCACCACGGCGTCACGCACCTCAAGAACACCGAGGCCTGGCTGGTCGAAGGAAACACGCTGCATCTGAGGGGGCCGAAGCAGCTCCCGTTCGACGCGCTGATCATCGCCACCGGCGCCTACGACCGGCCGCTCCCCTTTCCCGGCTGGGACGGCCCCGGCGTGATCACCGCGGGCGCCGCCCAGGCCCTCGCCAAGCAGGGCGTCACCCTCGCCGAACGCGTGATCGTCGCGGGCACCGGCCCGTTCCTGCTGCCCGTCGCCACCGCGCTGCAGGATCTCGGCGCCACGCTCGTCGGCGTCTACGAGGCCTCCTCCCCCACCAGGTGGCTGCGCGAGGCCAGGGCCCTGCTGGCCAACCGGCACAAGATCGCCGAACTCGCCCGGTACCGCACAGTGCTGCCGCACCTGGAAACCCGGACCGCGGTGATCGCCAAGCACGGCCACCGCGTCACCGTCGCGAAGCTCGACCGCCACTGGCGCCCGATCAGCCACCGCACCGAACACGCCGACCTGGTGTGCATCGGCCACGGATTCCTCCCTCGCACCGACCTCGTGCCGAACGCCAAGCGCACCAACGACTTCCTCGACGTCGACGAGCACCAGCGAACGTCGGTCGAGAACGTCTACGCCGCGGGCGAGGTCACCGGCATCGGCGGCGCGGACCTGGCAGAAGCCGAAGGCGTCATCGCCGGAGCCGCTGCCGCACAACAGAAGCCGCCGCAAGCAGCCGTCGAAGCTGTCCGAAGGGGCCGTCTGTTCGCCGGAGCTCTGGCGCGAGCGCACGAGATCCAGCCCGGCTGGCGGACGTGGCTCGACCCGGACACCACGGTGTGCCGCTGCGAGAAGGTCAGCCTCGAGAACCTCACCGACGCGACGAGCATGCGCGAACTCAAGCTCACCAGCCGGGTCGCGCTGGGCCGCTGCCAGGGCCGCATCTGCGCCCGCAACGCCGCCGAGCTCACCGGTGTCCCGTTCGACGGCCAGCGCCGCGTGATCGCGGTCCCGATCCCCCTTGGCGAACTCGCAGAACTCCCGGAGGAGAAGTCATGACCGAACGCCTCGACGGCGTCATCGTCGCCACCGCGCTCCCCTACGCCGAGGACCCCAAGGCCCCGGCGGGACTGCGCCCCGACCTCGACAAGCTCGCCGAGCACTGCCAGTGGGTCGTCGAGAACGGCTGCCGCGGCGTGGGCCCCAACGGCAGTCTGGGCGAGTACTCGTCGCTGACCGACGCGGAACGCCGTGAGGTGGCCAAAACCGCCATCGCGGCCGTCAAGAACAAGGGCATCGCGGTCATCGGCGTGCACGGCGTGGGCGCGCACCAGGCCCGGCACTGGGCCGAGCTGGCGGCCGAGGACGGCGCGGACGGCGTGCTGTGCCTGCCGCCCACCATGTACCGGGCGAACCGCGGCGAGGTCGTGCACCACTTCCGCGAGGTCGCCAAGGCCGGGCTGCCGATCATGGTCTACAACAACCCGATCGACACCAAGGTCGACCTCACGCCCGACCTGATCGCCGAGCTGGGCCAGATCGAGCACGTCGTGGCGGTGAAGGAGTTCTCCGGGGACGTCCGGCGCGTGCTGGAGATCCGCGCCGCCGCCCCGCACCTCACCGTCGTGGCCGGCGCGGACGACGTCGTGCTGGAGAGCCTGCTGATGGGCGCCACGGGCTGGTTCGCGGGCTACCCCAACGTGTTCCCCGCCGAGTGCGCCGAGCTGTTCGAACTGGCGCAGCTGGGCAAACTCGCCGAGGCCCGCGCCCTGTACGAACGGCTCGTGCCCGCGTTCCGCTGGGACTCGCGCACCGAGTTCGTGCAGGCGATCAAGCACTCGATGGACTTCGTCGGCCGCTACGGCGGCCCGTGCCGTCCCCCGCGCGGCCCGTTGTCACAGGCCCAGCTGGACCAGATCGACACGGACATGGAGCTCGCCACCCAGAAGGTGGACGCGGCATGAGGTTCGCCAGGTACCTCAGCGCGGTCGACTCGCACACCGAGGGCATGCCGACGCGCGTGATCACCGGCGGCGTCGGCGTGATCCCCGGCGAGACCATGGCCGAGAAGCGCCTGAACTTCATCAAGAACCACGACCACATCCGCAGGTTCCTCGTCAACGAACCGCGCGGGCACTCGGCGATGAGCGGCGCGATCCTGCAACCCCCGACCCGCCAGGACGCGGACTGGGGCGTGCTGTTCATCGAGGTCTCCGGCCTGCTGCCGATGTGCGGGCACGGCACGATCGGCGTCGCGACGGTGCTGGTCGAGACCGGCATGGTCGAGGTGACCGAGCCCGTGACGACCGTGCGGCTCGACACCCCGGCCGGGCTGGTGCTCGCCGACTACGACACCCGCACGAAGCTCGTGACCATCCGCAACGTGCCGTCCTACGCCCACGAGCTGGACGCCGTCGTGGACGTGCCGGGGCTGGGCGAGGTGCGCTACGACATGGCGTACGGCGGCAACTTCTACGCGATCCTGCCGCTCGACCAGCTCGGCATCCCGTTCGACCGGGCGGAGAAGGACCGGATCCTCGCGGCCGGTCTGTCCATCATGGACCAGATCAACGCGGTCAACCGCCCGGTGCACCCCGTGGACACCGCGATCGGCGGCTGCAAGCACGTGCAGTTCACCGCGCCCGGCCAGGACGGCGCCGACTCGCGCAACGCGATGGCGATCCATCCCGGCTGGTTCGACCGATCACCCTGCGGCACAGGCACTTGCGCTCGAATGGCCCAGCTGCACGCCCGTGGTGAGCTCGGAATCGGTGCAGAGTTCGTCAACGAGTCGTTCATCGGCACCAGGTTCATCGGCCGGTTGCTGGAAGAGGTTCCGCTGGGTGATCGAACCGCCGTTGTGCCCACAGTGGCCGGTCGCGCGTGGATCACCGGGATGGGGCAGTACCTCCTCGACCCCACCGACCCGTTCCCGGAGGGGTTCTCGCTCTAGTCGCTAGTGCCGTGGCCGTCAGCCTTTGCCCCGTGTTCGGTGGTCAGACGGGTGCATCGCGGTGCCGGCCCCGCGTCCTCATCCTGGTTGGCTGTGGGCGTGGGGCCGGTGCCGCGAGGCGCCCTGCTGAGCGCCGGACACGCGGTGAAGGCTGACGGTCACGGCGCTAGTCTCGGGCCCGTGACTACGCCCAGCCTGGAAGCGTTGCTGCAAGTCGGACCGTTCCACTCAGCCCTGCGCGCGGCCATCCGCCGCCGCGGGCTGACCCTGGAACGGCTCCGGCTACGCCTGGCGCAACAGGACGTGGCGGTGGCGTTGTCGACACTGAGCGACTGGCAGCAGGGCCGGGTGCGGCCGATCTCCCCGAAGTCGCTGCGAGCGGTGGCGGTGCTGGAGGAACTGCTCGAGGTGCCGTCCCGCTCGCTGCTCACGCTGCTGGAGCACACCGGCCCCAGCGGCTGGCCGGACGTCGTGCCCGGCATGATGCCCGGCTTCAACACCAACGACCTGGAGGTCGTGTCCCGGCACGACAGGGTGTTCGTCGACGCGCACCGGCACGCGTCCCGGGTCGAGTCGCGGATGGTCGTCCGCGCGCGTCACGACGGCGTGGACCGCTTCTACGCCCACTTCTTCTACGACGACTCGGTGCAGGCGTCCGAGGTGCGGCACGAGCCCCTGCGCAACTGCCGTCTCGGCCGCTCGGCCCGCAACGACGCCGAGCAGGTGACGGTCGACGAGCTGCTGTTCGACAAGCCGTTGGTGTCGGGTGAGACGTGGGTGTTCGAGTTCGCCATCCACGACCCGACGCAGCTCGACACCATCGAGTACGCGGCCGGCGTGCGGTGTTTCCTGGCGCAGAGCCTGATCGAGGTGCACTTCGACCCGGCGGCGCTGCCCTCCGACCCGCACGTCTACCTGCAGGACTGGCAGGAACCGGAGCCGCACCGCACCATCGACCTGGAGCTCGACCACACGAACTCGGTGCACCACTTCGAGGCGAACGTGTCCGTGAACTGGGTCGGCATCCGCTGGAAGTGGGCGGAGCCGAGCGAGTTCTAGAGGAACTGGAGACTTCCTTGCTCACCACCGACTTCGTGCCCGGAGCTCCGAACTGGATCGATCTGGGCAGCCCGGACGTCGTTGCCGCCGCTGACTTCTACGCCAGGGTGCTCGGCTGGGCCCACGTCCCGCTGGGGCCGGAAGCCGGTGGCTACGGCTTCTTCACTCACGACGGGCGAACGGTCGCCGCGGTGGGGCCGCTGTCCGAACCCGGCGCGGCTTCGGCGTGGACCATCTACTTCGCTTCGCCCGACGCCGATGCCGTGACCCGTGCGGCGGCAGCGGCCGGTGGAGTCGTGCGGCTCGAACCGTTCGACGTCTTCACGAGCGGGCGGATGGCACAGCTGACCGATCCCGCCGGCGCGGAGTTCGCGGTGTGGCAGGCGGGTGATCTGCGCGGTGTCGACGCGGTGTCGTCCGTCGGAGCGCTGACGTGGACCGAGCTGCACTCCCCCGCCGCCGACGTGTCGTCGTTCTACCGCAAGGTGTTCTCGTGGGACGTCGTCACGATCGAGGGCGCTCCCGGCGCGTTCTTCCGTCCAGCGGGCACAGGCGCGGGGCGGTTGTTCGGCGCGGTGGTCCCGGATTCGTCCGCCTACTGGTTGCCGTACTTCGAGGTGGCCGATCCGGATCAGGCCGCCGGTGCCGCCGAGGTGGTGGTCGAGCCCTACGAGCTGGACGGTATCGGCCGGATCGCGGTGCTCGCCGATCCGTTCGGAGCCAGGTTCGGTGTGATGCGGTCCAGCTCTTAGGGCCGCATGCATGATGGGGATCATGACTAGCACCGCCCGTCGCATGTTCGAGCTCCTGGAGCCGATCTGCCTGGTCACCTTCTTCGCCGACGAGTGCAACGAGGAGATGGCGGCGCTCGGCCACCGCACCTATTGGGACGGTTACTTCGCGAGCCGGGCCGCGCCGCTGGGACGGGTGCCGGCGCAGGTCGTGCACGCGGCGTTCTACAACTTCGCCGACGGGGAGGCCGCGCGGCACATCCCGAGCGCGTGGGAGACGATCCCGCCCGAGGCGTCCGTCGCCGCGCGGGAGCGGGGCAGCGCGGCCTCCGTGCGGCGGATCCTCGGCGCCGAACTGGCCGGCTCTCCGGGCCTGGTGCGCGCCGCCGACCTGACCACGAAAGCCGCGACGAGTGCGCCCACCGAAGGCCGGGTGATGTACGCCGCGATGCGCACTCTTCCCGTGCCGACCGACCCTGTCGCACGGCTGTGGCACTCGGCGACCATGCTGCGCGAACACCGCGGTGACGGGCACATCGCCGCCCTGGTCGGCGCGCGCATCGGTGGCACGGAGGCACATGTGCTCAGCGCGCTGGCCATGGGGATTCACCCGCCGGAGTCGTTCGGGCGCATCCATCACCTGCCGAAGAAGCGGCTGGCCGCGGTCATGGACGGATTGCGCGACCGCGGGCTCGTCGACGCCGACGGCCATTTCACCGACGCAGGTCGCGAGACCCAGCACCGCATCGAGACCCTGACCGACGAGCTCGCCGCCGCGCCGTACGACGCCCTCTCTCCCGCAGAGCTCGAGGAACTGATCACCGAGCTCGAACCGATCACCGCGAAACTGGTGGCAGCCGGGTCGAGATGAGCGCAGGTCAAAAGGCTCCCGAAATGACGAAACGCCAGCTAGCGTGCGCTGGTGCAGTTGCCGTGGAGAGCCGCGCCCAGGGCGGCGCTGTCGAGTCCGCTCACGTTGCTGGTGAGCATCGCGACGACGTTGCTGCTGGGCTTCGTGGTGGCCGCGGCCGTGCTGCACTCGTCCTCCGCGGGCAGCGCGGCTCTCGCGTACCAGGAGGGCCGGATGTGCCCGCAGTCCGTGCATCCGTCGCTCGACGGCGACAAACTGCCGCTCGCGACCGCCGTCTCGATGGCCTCGCGCAGTCCGCTGGGCGCGGTCTACACGCGGATCGACCGGCCTGATTTCAACGGCATCGCCACCTACGGCCGGTTCGGATACCGCCCGGATGCGCTGTCGCACTTGACCGTCGTCCAAGGTGGTGGCACCGGGCTCTGGGTGCCGCAGACGATCGCCACCGCCGCGCGGGTGCGCGTGGGTGATCGGCTGACCGGGTCCTCGCTCGTCGTCAGCGCGATCTACGCCGATCTCGCGCATCCCGTCTCCGGCTGGTGGTGTTCCGAGGCGAAGACCGTGGTGCCGAACTCGTTGAGCGCTGACGGCGTCAGCACCTCGGTGATCTGGGTGCCACAGGTCGCGGTCCTCGCCTCGCTGCCGCCCGAGTTCTCGTCAGCGGCCTCGGTGTCGCTGCGGTTCCCGACCGAGCCGTTGTCGACGCTCGCCGAGGCGGAGACGTTGCGGGACAACGGGAACGCGCTGGTGTCGTCGCTCGGGCTGCCGCTGACCCGGACGGACCTGCTGTCGTCCGCGATCACCGCCGCCCGCACCTCCGAGCGCAACGTCACGTCCGCGCTGCTGCCGTTGGTGATCATCAGCGTGCTGGTCGGGCTCGCCGGCGTCGGCACGGTGACCGTGCAGTGGGCGCAGCGCAGGCATTCCGAGCTGCGGCTGCTGTGGGTGCGTGGGGCGAGTCCGCTGGCTCTCGGCTTCCGCGGTGTGCTGGAGCTCGGGTTGCCGCTGGTTCTGGGCGGGCTGCTGGGATTGGTCGCCGCACGGCTGTTGTTGCCGTTGTACGCGCCTGGGGTGGTTTTGACCTCTGGGACGCTCTGGGTGGCGTTGGGCTGTGTGTTGGCTGTCGTGGTTGCTTCGTTGGTGGTCACCGTTCTGGTGGCTTCGTGGCAGGCGGACCGGACGTTCCAGCGACGCGCGCGTTCGTGGCGGCTCTCTCTTGTACCGTGGGAACTGGTCGTCGCGCTGCTGGCGGTGCTGGCGTGGGTTCGTCTGTCCCGCAACGGGTTGGGCACCGCCGTGAAGTCCAGCGAACTGCCGCGGATCGACGTGGCCGCGCTGACCTTCCCGCTGCTCGTGGTGCTGGCAGCGGCGTTGCTCGCGACGCGGCTGCTGCGGTGGTCGCTGGGCTGGTCGCACCGCGTGCAGTGGTGGCAGGTGCCGGCCGCCCAACTGGCGTTGCGCCGCCTGGCCGCGGCCGTCGGACCGGTCACCGGCGTGCTGCTGGTGGGTGTGCTGGCGGTCGGCACCATCGCGGTGGGCACCGCGGTGGCGGGTGCTCAGCGGTCGGCGCTGGACTCGAAGTCGGGCGTGTTCGTCGGCGCCAACAGCACGGTCCAGGTGCCGCAGGACATCGCGCTCGGCCGGCTGCCGCTGCCTTCGTCGTTGCAGGGCAACACCACCCTCGTCGGCGTGAGCACCGGCGCGCTGATCGTCGACCCGGCGACGTTCACCGACGCTGCCGTGCTGGACGACGCTTCTTCCGTGCGGACACTGCTTTCCTCGCTGCGCCGGACCGGTGACGTCGCGCCCGCCCTGCGCATCGGGCGCGCGCCGAACCAGGAGATCCAGATCCCCGGGCTGCCGCTGCTGAAGCCGGTCGCCTCACTGCCCGCGTTTCCGAAACTGGGCACGCGCGGCTACGTGGTGACGCGGGACTCGGTGCCCGCCGTCGAGCAGGTGGGCTCGTGGCACCTGTGGTCGTCGTTGCCGTTGTCCGCCTTGACTTCCGCGTTGCAGGACGCCGGCATCCACTACACGAACGTCGCCGATCGCGGGCGGGTGCTCGACGGCCTGCCGTTCCTGACGGTGGAGTGGACCTTCGGCTTCGTGGCCGCGATCGGTGTCGTGCTCGCCGTCGTGGCCGCCGTCGCCCTGTTGCTGGCCATCGAGGTGCGCCGCCGTCAGAACGCCGTGTCCGGCGCGTTGTCGACCCGCATGGGCATGCGGCCGTCCGTGCTCTGGTCCAGCCACCTGATGGAGGTCGGTGCGCTGGCGTTGCTGGCTCTCGTGGTCGGCGCGCTGGCGTCGTTCGTGAGTGCCGGTGTCGCGGTGCCGCGCCTGGATCCCGCGCCGTGGCTGAATCCCGCCCCGATGCTGCCGGACCTGACCTCGTTGCTGGGGTTCATGGTGCTGGGCGGTCTCGTGGTGGTCGTCGTGGCGGCATGGCTTGCGTTGCGCGGTGTCCGAACCGCGCGGATGGGAGAGTTGCTCAGGTGATCCGCGCTTGTGGCGTCGGGGTGTCCTACGGTTCCGTGCGCGCCGTGTCGGACGTGTCGCTGACCATCGCACCCGGACTCACCGTGCTGTCCGGCCCGTCCGGCTCGGGCAAGTCGACGCTGCTGCGGGTGCTGTCACTGATCGAGCGCCCGTCCGCCGGCGAGGTGTTCGTGCACGACACGGCCACCTCCGCCCTGCCGTGGTCGGACCTGCGTGCGTTGCGGCGCAAGGAGATCGCGGTCGTCTTCCAGAACCCCGCGGACAACCTGATCGCGCACCTGACCGTGGGCGAGAACCTGCGCGCCGCCGGTGCCGCGGACCTGTCGTTGCTGGACCGTCTGGGGTTGGGCGGGTCGTCGACCTGGCGGATCGGGGCCCTGTCCGGCGGGCAGCAGCAACGGCTGGCCTTCGGGTGTGCGTTGGCGCGCGGTGCTTCCGTTGTGGTGGCGGATGAACCGACGTCTCAGCTGGACGTCCGGTCGGCCGACCTGGTGCTGGAGACCTTGTCGTCGTTGCCGGTGCCGGCCGTGGTGGCGTCGCACGATCCGCGGCTGGTCGCGTTGGCGGACCTGTGCGTTCCGCTGGCGGCGTCATGATCCAGGCCTGTGGTGTGCACCGGACGTTCGGCGGTGTCTCGGTGCTGCGCGGGGTGGACCTGGCGGTGTCCGCCGGGGAGCTGGTGACGCTCAGCGGGCCGTCCGGATCGGGCAAGACGGCGCTGCTGTCGTTGTTGTGCGGCTTCGACTTCCCGGACAGCGGATCAGTGCTGCCCGGGCTGGCGTCCTGGTCGGCCTGTGCGGTGCTGCCGCAGTCGCTGGGGCTCGCGTCCGAGCTGACGTTGGAGGAGAACGTCGCGTTGCCGTTGCGGCTGGCCGGGCGTTCGATCGCCGGGGTCGCCGGACTGCTGGCCGAGCTGGGGATTTCGGGACTGGGCGGCCGATATCCGGGACAGGTGTCGTTCGGGCAGCAGCAGCGGGCCGCCCTGGCCCGGGCCGTCGTGGCTCAGCCCGCGGCCTTGCTGGCGGACGAGCCGACCGCGCACCTGGACGCGGTCAGCGCGGTGGCCGCGGTGGCGTTGCTGCGACGGGTCGCCGACGAAGGCGCCGCGGTGCTGATCGCCACGCACCACGACGCCGTGCACGCCGTTGCCGATCGTGTGCTCGTGCTCGCCAACGGCCAGGTTCAGACCGACGGCGGCCGATCCTCGTAAGGCGTGGAGAGGACCACGGTCGTCCGCGTCGACACGTTCGCGGACTCCCGGATCTTCTGCAGCAGCTCCTCCAGCGCCGTCGGCGAGGCGACCCGCACGCGCAGCACGTAGGAGGCGTCGCCCGCCACCGAGTAGCAGGCCTCGATCTCCGTCAGGTGCTCGAGGCGCTTCGGGTAGTCGTCGGGCTCCGCGGGGTTGATCGGGAAGAGCGAGATGAAGGCCGACATGGGCAGGCCGATCTCGGCGCCGTCCAGCCTCGCCGCGTACCCCTTCACGATGCCGCGCTGTTCCAGGCGCTTCACGCGCTGGTGCACCGCCGAGACCGAGAGGCCCACCCGCTCGGCCAGGTCCGTGAAGCTGCACCGGCCGTCGGAGGCCAGTTCCTTCAGGATCGCTCTGTCGATCTGCTCGAGGGTCAAAGCACCACCAGCTCGTGAGGTCGGTTGTTGAAGGACTCGACGCCGGTCTCGGTGGCCACGACGATGTCCTCGATGCGGGCGCCCCAGCGGCCGGGCAGGTAGATGCCGGGCTCGACGCTGAACGCCATGCCTGCTTCGAGCGGCAGCGCGTTGCCGCTCACGATGTAGGGCTCCTCGTGCACGTCCAGGCCGATGCCATGGCCGGTGCGGTGCACGAAGTACTCGCCGAAGCCCGCGTCCGCGATGACCGTGCGGGCGGCTTCGTCGACCTGTTCACAGGTCACGCCGGGCTTCACGGCGTCGACGGCGGCCTGTTGCGCGGCCTGCAGGACGGCGTAGGTGTCCCACACGTCGTCGTAGGTGGGCTCGCCCATCACGTAGGTGCGGGTCGAGTCGGAGTTGTAGCCCTCGGCGACCGGGCCGCCGATGTCGATGACGACGACCTCGCCGGCCTCGACCACGCGGTCGGAGTCGCGGTGGTGCGGAGAGGCACCGTTCGGGCCGGAGCCGACGATCACGAAGTCGGCGACGGTGTGACCTTCCTCGACGATCGCGGCGGCGATGTCCTTGGCGACCTCACGTTCGGTGCGGCCCACCCGCAGGAACTCGCCCATGCGCGCGTGCACGCGGTCGATCGCGGCACCGGCCTTGCGCAGCGCGGCGATCTCCGCGGCGTCCTTGCGCATGCGCAGCTCGCGGATGATCGGACCGGCCAGCGTCTGCGGGCCGCCGATCGCGTTGCCGAGCTTGATGGTGTGCAGCGCGGGCATCATGTCCGCGACGGCGACGCGTGAACCCTTCAGCGCGGCCTTGACCAGCGCGTACGGGTCCTCGCCGTCGACCCACGTGACGACCTGGACGCCCAGCTCGTCGGTCGGGATGGCGGCGTAACCGGGCTGCTCCAGCTTCGGCACGACCAGCGTCGGGGTGCCGCCGACGGGCAGCGCGAGGCAGGTGAGGCGTTCGAACGAGTCGCCACCGGCACCGATCAGGTACCGCAGGTCCGAGCCGGGCGAGATGAGGAGGGCGTCGACGCCCGCCTGCTCGGCGGCGGCGGAAGCGCGGTCGAGTCGCGCACGCAGCGCGGACACGTCGATGGGTCCGGTGATCGTTGCCATGGTCGAAATCCTAGTGCGTTGACCGCGACGCCTGCCGCGCGCGTTCGGCACTCCAGGCGGGCACAGCGGCGCGCCCGGCAGGCGTCAGCGGTCGTCGCACGAGTAACTTGTCCCTTCGTGAGCTCTCCCCTGGTGTTGCTGGACTCCGCGAGCCTCTACTTCCGGTCGTACTACGCGCTGCCGGACTCGATGACGGCGCCCGACGGCACGCCGGTGAACGCCGTGCGCGGGTTCGTCGACACGATCGCCCGCGTCATCACCGAACGCGGCGCCGGTCGCCTGGTCGCCTGCCTCGACGCCGACTGGCGGCCCGAGTTCCGGGTGAAGGCGCTGCCGTCCTACAAGGCGCACCGCGTGGCCGAGGACGCGACCGACGGCTCCGAAGAGGTCCCGGACACCCTGACGCCGCAGATCCCGATCATCCTCGACGTCCTCGACGCGGCCGGCATCTGCACCGGCGAGGCGGCGGGCTACGAGGCGGACGACGTCATCGGCGCGCTCGCCCACCGCGAGACCAAGTCCCCCGTCGAGGTCGTCACGGGCGACCGCGACATGTTCCAGGTGGTGCGCTTCGAACCCACCCCCGTGCACGTCGTCTACGTGGGCCGCGGCTGGAACAAGGCCGAGGTCCTCGGCCCGGAGGAACTGGCGGCCAAGTACTCGCTGCCGGTCGAGAACGCCGGTTCCGCCTACGCCGACATGTCCGTGCTGCGCGGCGACCCCTCCGACGGCCTGCCGGGCGTCGCGGGCATCGGCGAGAAGACCGCGGCCAAGCTCATCACCGAGTTCGGCTCGCTGGAAGCCGTGCTGAAGGCCGTCACCGACCCGATGGACCGCAAGCTCACCACCAAGGCCCGCAACTCGCTCATCGCGGCCGAGGACTACCTGGCGGTGGCACTGGTGGTCGTCCGCACCGCGCTGGACGCCCCGGTGATCCTGGACCGCGACGACGAGGTGCCGCGCGTGCCCGCCGACCCCGAGCGCCTGCGCGAGCTCACGCAGCGCTGGGGCCTGGGCAGCTCGGTGCCGCGCCTGGTGAACGCGATGGAGCGCCGCGCCTAGAAGAAGGTCCCGCAGAACGGCTTCTGCGGCACGGCGAACAACGCGTCGGCGTCGGCCAGGCGCGTCCCCTCGATCCGTTTGGTCGCCGCCAGCTGCGAGAACGTCGTGTCGCCGAGGTACACCGCGCCCAGCAGGTCGACGGGGATCGTGAGGTCAGCCGGCCCCTCGACGCGTTCCACGCCGTCCGGAGACACCCGGTAGCGGCCGTCGTTGGCGGGCAACAGCTTGTCCAGCACCTCGATGACGACGGGTTCAGCTGTGCCGTAGGTGCGCGCGGAAAGCATGCGTGGCACGTCGACCAGCCGCAGCCAGATCTCGTCGAACACGTCCTTCGTCCTGACGACACGCGGGTCCTCGAACAGCCAGCTCACCGGTTCGTCGAGGGCGAGGTCGATCTCGATCCTGTCGACCAGGTCCAGTCGCGCCACGTAGATCCACAGGTCGCGCCACGCGTCGTCGTTCGCCCACACGAAGTCCTCGATGGACATCTCATGGCTGAAGTCGTCCTTCGTGGTCACCTTGTAAGTCAGGAAACCGTCGTCGCCGTCCGGTCCACTGTGGACAACGGTGACCGAGTTCTCCGCATCGGTCTTGCGGTCCCGATGCCGGGCCCACCAGCCCGCCCACCGGCCGATCTGGCCCGGCCTCGTCAGCCCGACGGCCTCGTGCAGCTCCGGCAGCAGCTTGTCGGCGGTGTCCTGGTCGAGCATCCGCACCCGGCCGGTCATGTCGCCGGGGATCACAGCCCGTTTGGCGTCGATCTCCACGATCCGCCACCGTCCGGCCAGGCCGTAGCCGAAACGGCCGTAGATGCGTCCCTCAGAGGCGCGCAACGTGGCCACGGGGTCTGGCAGCGACGAGAGTTGCTCGCGCATCAGAGTGCTCAGCACGCCACGGCGCGTGTAGTCAGCACGCACGCCCACACGTGAGATGGCCGAGTGCGGCACAAGTGCACCGCCAGGCACGACCATCGAGGACCCGAACGACGCGTTCGTTCCGATCATCTCGTCGCCGTCGAACGCGGCGAGGACGCGATCGGGCTCGTAGGAGGGGCGAATCACCTGCCACTGCTCGTCACTGGGCGGACTCCAGTGCATGGCACGGCGGAAGACGGCCATGTGCGCGCGGAACTGCGCTTCGTCGCTGAGAACGCGGATCTCGGTCACGCCCGCGATCCTGACTCAGCACGACCGCGGACGCACCCCAGTTTCCCGGGAAACGCGAAAGGCGCCCGCCGGGACCGTGAAGTCCTGGCGGGCGCCTCGCGAACAGCCGGAGATCAGCCGGTGGGCTGGCCGACCTCGTACTCGCCGTCCTCGGTCTTGACGACGATCTTGACCTTCTTGTCCTTGCCGCCGACCTGGACCTTGCACTCGAACGAGGTGTTGGGCTTGACCTCGTTCTCACCGCTGCAGGTCGCGCTGCCGACGTCGGAGATCTTGTACTCGTCCTTGAGGATCTGGACGATGCCGGTCTGCACGGCCGTGTTGTCGAAGATCTTCTTCTTGAAGAACGCCGGCGACACGAACCCGGTGAACAGCACGCCACCGACGAGGAGAACGACGACCACCGCGGCTACCCAGATGGCCGCGCTGGACTTCTTCTTCGGCGGCATCGGCGGGCCGTAGCCCGGCTGCTGGCCGTACGGGTTGGGCTGCTGCTCGCCGTACGGGTTCTGCTGCTGCTGGCCCGGCATGCCGTACTGCTGCGTCTGCTGGCCGTACGGGTCCTGTGCGGGGGTGCCGTAGGGGTTCGACTGCGGCTGCTGGCCGGGCACGCCGTACTGCTGCGTCTGCTGCTGCGACGGATCGAAACCGGGATACGGCTGCTGCGGCTGCTGGCCCGGCTGGGGCTGCGGCTGGCCGTAGGGGTTCTGAGCCGGGAAGCCGCCGGACGGTGTGCCGGGAGGGAACCCGCCTCCGTAGGGCTGCTGCGGCTGTTGCGGCTGGCCCCAGGGCTGCTGCGGATCGTTCCCTCCGGACGGTCCGTACGGGCTGCTCATCTGTCGACCTCCGTGTGTACGACGTTGCGGCGCGATCCAATCACACCGTTGACGTCAGTCTTTACTCCGACTCGCAAAACCTTCGTCAGGCCTGTGTCACATGTCAGCGTCAGATTTCCACTCACATCATCGCCACAACTCCGCGGCGCAGCGCGTCGACGGCCTTGGCCGCCGCCGCACCGACCGGGTCCTGTCGGCCGACCACCTCACGGATCTGGTCCAAAAGGTCGATCACCTGCCGGCACCAGCGCACGAAATCGCCCGCGCCGAGCTCGTTGCCACCGGCCTCCGCGGCGCTGAGCACCTTCTCCAGCGACTCGCCGCGTGCCCAGCGGAACACCGGCCACGCGAAGCCCGGATCGGGCTGGCGCGTGATGCGCTCCAGCTTGAGCCTGCGCTCGTCGTCCTCGATCTCCGCCCACAGCCGCACGGTCTTGAGCATCGCGTCCGACACCGCGCCCTGCGGCAGCCGCGCCTCGACGGGACCGTCCCTGCGCGCCTCGTAGACCAGCGACGACACCACGGCCGCGAGCTCCTCCGGCTTGAGGCCCTTCCACACGCCGTGGCGGATGCACTCGGCCGCGAGCAGGTCCGACTCGCTGTAAAGCCTGGTCAGGCGCTTGCCGTGCTGCGTGACCTCCTCGGCCTCGCTGAGGTAGCCCCGCTCGCGCAGCAACGCCCGGATGCGGTCGAACTGCCGCGCCAGCGAGTGCGTGGTCGCCGCGACCTTGCGCTCCAGCTGCTCGGTCTCGGCCAGCAGCCGGTGGTACCGCTCGCCCCACCGCGCGTGGTCCTCGCGCTGGTCACAGCCGTGGCACGGGTGCACGCGCAGGGCCCGGCGCAACGTCGCCAGCTCGGGGTCGTCGTCCGCCGTGGTCGCCTTGCGGCCCCGCGACGGCACGGTGATGCCGGTGTTGCGGATCGTCGCCGCGAGATCGCGCCGCGACTTCGGCGAGCGCACGTCCACCTGCTTGGGCAGCCTGATGTGGCCCAGCACCTCGACCGGCGACGGGAAGTCCGCCGACGTCAGCCGGCCGGACCAGCGGTCCTCCGTGACGACCAACGGCCGTGCCTCACCCAGTGGCTCCAGACCTGGGTCGATGACCACGGCGAGACCGGAACGACGGCCCGACGGCACCGCGATCACGTCGCCCTTGCGCAACCGCTCCAGCGACTTCGCCGTGTCGATGCGACGCGCGTTCGTGTTCTGCTTCGCGAGCTGCTTCTCGCGGTCCGAGACCCGGCGGCGCAGCGACGCGTACTCCGTGAAGTCGCCGAGGTGGCACGTCATCGACTCGGAGTAGCCCGAGAGGGCCTCCTTGTTGCGGTCGATCCGGCGCGCCAGGCCGACCACCGACCGGTCCGCCTGGAACTGCGCGAACGACTGCTCCAGGATCTCGCGCGCGGCCGACGCGCCCAGCTGGTGCACCAGGTTGACGGCCATGTTGTAGCCGGGCCGGAACGACGACCGCAGCGGGTACGTGCGGGTCGAAGCGAGCCCGCCGACCGCCTTGGGGTCGATCCCCGGCTGCCAGACGACCAGCGCGTGGCCCTCGACGTCGATGCCACGCCGCCCCGCACGACCGGTGAGCTGCGTGTACTCGCCCGGCGTGAGGTCGACGTGCGCCTCGCCGTTGTACTTGACGAGCTTCTCCAGCACGACCGTGCGTGCGGGCATGTTGATGCCCAGCGCGAGCGTCTCGGTCGCGAACACGACCTTGCACAGCCCGCGGACGAACAGCTCCTCGACGGTCTCCTTGAACGCGGGCAGCAACCCGGCGTGGTGCGACGCGATGCCCCGCTCCAGCGCCTCACGCCACTCCCAGAAGCCCAGCACCGTGAGGTCGGCCTCTGGCAGGTCGCGCGTCTTCTCGTCGATGATCCGGCGGACCTGCTCGGTCTCCTCCGGCGAGTTGAGCCGCAGCCCTGCCCGCGCCGTCTGCGCGACCGCCGCGTCGCAACCGGCCCGGCTGAACACGAACACGATCGCGGGCAGCAACGAGGCCGCGTCCATCCGCTGGATCATGTCCGTGCGCGACGGCGGCTTGAACCCGGTGTTGCGCGGCGGCCGCCCGCTCGTGCCGCCGCGGTTGCGGCCACGGCTGAACGGCACGTGGTACCGCGTGAGCTCCTCGGTCTTGCGCAGCACCTGCGAGTTGATCCGCGCGTGCGTCTCGTCGCCCTCGAACAGGTCCAGCATCTGGTTGCCCACCAGCATGTGCTGCCACAGCGGCACCGGCCGGTGCTCGTCGACCACGACGGTGGTGTCGCCGCGCACCTCGACCAGCCACTCGCCGAACTCCTCGGCGTTGCTGACCGTCGCGGACAGACCGACCACCTGCACGTGCTCCGGCAGGTGCAGGATGACCTCTTCCCACACGGGACCGCGGAACCTGTCCGCGAGGTAGTGCACCTCGTCCATCACGACGTAGGCGAGTCCGTCCAGAGTGGACGAACCCGAGTAGAGCATGTTCCGCAGCACCTCGGTGGTCATGACGACCACGGGCGCGCCACCGTTGACGCTCGTGTCACCGGTGAGCAGGCCGATGCTCTCCGCCCCGTACCGCGCGGTGAGGTCGGCGAACTTCTGGTTGGACAACGCCTTGATCGGTGTCGTGTAGAAGCACTTGCGGCCCTCGCTCAGCGCGAGGTGGACGGCGAACTCGCCCACGACGGTCTTGCCGGCACCCGTCGGGGCGCACACGAGCACTCCGTGACCGTCCTCCAGGGCCTCGCAGGCCTGGCGCTGGAACGGGTCCAGCTCGAACGAGATCACGGAGCCGAAGTCGGTCAGCTTGGGCCGCTGGGCGTTGCGCCGGGAGTCGGCGTAGGCCTCGGCCGGGGACCGCGAAGCACTTGACACCCCATCAGGCTTTCACATCGCACCGACAATCGCCGCCGAGATAGATTAACTTCAGCCAACACTGAAGCGACAGAGCCCGCCGTCCCGTCGTTTTGGCGTCTGCAAGTACCACCAACTCGCGGTCGGTAGTACTTGCAGACGCCTCAACAGCCAGGTCAGAACGTCCGCTGCACCCGATCTGCCACGAGTTTCACGAACCGCGACGGGTCGGCCAGCTCCCCGCCCTCTGCCAGCAGCGCCAGCCCGTAGACCAGCTCGGCGGTGTCCGCGAGCGACTCCCGTTCACCGTCCGCGAACGCCTTGTGCAGGCCCTCGACGAGCGGGTGCGACGGGTTGAGCTCCAGGATCCGCTTGATCTTCGGCAGCTCCTGCCCCATCGCCTTGTACATCTTCTCCAGCGTCGGAGTGATGTCGTGCGCGTCGCCCACCACACACGCCGGCGAGGTCGTGAGACGCGTGGACAGCCGCACCTCCTTGACGTTCTCCTCGAGAGAGGAGCCCATCCACGAGAGCAGCTCGGCGAACTCCTCGGCCTTGGCCGCGGCAGCCGTCTTCTCCTCGTCCGTCTCCAGGTCCACCTGCCCCTTGGCGACGGACTGCAGCGGCTTGCCGTCGAACGCGGGAACCGAGTCGACCCACATCTCGTCGATCGGGTCGGTCAGGATGAGGACCTCGAAGCCCTTGGCGCGCAACGCTTCCATGTGCGGCGAGTTCTCGACGGCGAGCCGCGAGTCACCGGTCATGAAGTAGATGTGCTCCTGGCCGTCCTTCATCCGGCCCACGTACTCGGCCAGCGTCGTCAGCGACTCCGTCGAGTGCGTCGAGGCGAACGAGCAGACGTCGAGGATCGCGTCGCGGTTGTCGTGATCGGAGAGCAGGCCCTCCTTCAGCGCCGCGCCGACCTCGCCCCACAGCTTGGCGTAGTCCTCGGCACGCGACGACTGCAGCGACTTGATGGACGACAGCACCTTCTTCACCAGGCGGCGGCGCATCAGCTGGATCTGGCGGTCCTGCTGCAGGATCTCGCGCGAGACGTTCAGCGAGAGGTCCGCCGCGTCGACGACACCCTTCACGAACCGCAGGTACTCCGGCATCAGCTCGGCGCAGTCGTCCATGATGAAGACGCGCTTCACGTAGAGCTGCACACCGCGCTTGCTGTCCCGCATGAACAGGTCCAGCGGCGCCTGGGCCGGCAGGAACAGCAGCGCCTGGTACTCGAACGTGCCCTCCGCCTGCATGCGGATGGTCTCGAGCGGCGCGTTCCAGTCGTGGCTGATGTGCCGGTAGAACTCGGCGTACTCCTCCTCCGTCACCTCGGAGGCCGGGCGCGCCCACAACGCCTTGCGGGAGTTGATCTCCTCGCCACCCAGCCGCACGGGCCAGGTGATGAAGTCCGAGTAGCGCTTGACGATCTCGCGGATCTTCGCCGGCTCCGTGTAGTCCGGCAGCCTGTCCTCGTCGTCGGACGGCTTGAGGTGCAACGTCACCGAGGTGCCCTGCGGCGCGTCCTCGACGTCGTCGATCGTGTACGTGCTCTCGCCGGACGACTCCCAGCGCACGCCCGTCGCACCCGGATAGCGCGTCACCAGCGTGACCTTGTCGGCCACCATGAACGACGAGTAGAAACCGATGCCGAACTGGCCGATCAGGTCCGACGTCGCGGCACCGGACTGCTGATCCTTCAACTGCTTCAGGAACTCCGCGGTACCGGACTTCGCGATCGTGCCGATCAGCCGCACGACGTCCTCGCGCGTCATGCCGATGCCGTTGTCCCGCACGGTCAGCGTGTGCTCCGCGGGATCGGACTCGATCACGATGTGCAGGTCGTCGACGTCGACCTGCATGTCCTTGTCGCGGAACGACTCCAGCCGCAGCTTGTCCAGCGCGTCGGAGGCGTTGGAGACCAGCTCGCGCAGGAACGTGTCCTTGTTCGAGTAGATCGAGTGGATCATCAGCTGCAGCAGCTGACGCGCCTCGGACTGAAACTCAAGCGTTTCCATGAATCCCCACCGAAAACCGAAAACCGAACCAACAGCCGTAGAACTTAGCGACCCACGACTGTGAGAGCGCCTGGGACCGTGCGAACTGAGACGGGCAACGCTTCCTGGCGTTCGCCGTCGGCGTACGCGATCCAGCCGTTGCCGCCGGACAACGACACCTCACGCGCGCGGAACGTCCGCACGGCGGGATGCTCCGTGTGCTTGCCCGTGCGCAACGTCGGGAGCATCCGCATCAGCATCGAACGGCTCGCGTGCTCCACGACCGTGACGTCGAACAGCCCGTCGTGGGCGTCGGCCTCGGGGCACACCGGGATGCCACCGCCGTAGTTCGGCGTGTTCCCCACCGCCACCAGCGTCGCGTCCAGCGAGAACGTCTCGGTCTCCGTCGTGACCAGCAGCGGTGCCGACTTCAACGACGCCAGCTCTGCCACGATCGCGAGGTCGTAGCGGCGCGGACCGGCGGGCCAGCGCATCGCGTTCGCCCGCTCGTTCACCGCGGAGTCGAACCCGGCGCACAGCACCGTCGCGAACCACTGCCCCGTCGACAGTCGCCCCAGGTCCAGCGTCTTGCGGGAACCGTGCACGACGTCCTCGACGGAAGCGGACCCGATCGCGGTCGCCAGGTCGTTGCCGGTGCCCGCGGGAACGATGCCCAGCGCCGTCGACGTGCCCGCGCACGCCTGAATGCCCAGGTGAGCGGCCCCGTCACCGCCGAGCACGACCAGCAGGTCGATCCCGTCGGCCACGGCCTCACGGGCCATCTTCAGCGTTCCGGCGGCGTCGTGCGCCACGAGCTGCGTCAACGACGAGACGTGCGGACGCAACGCCGCGGCGGTCGACCCGGCCATCCGGGCCGCCCGCCCCTTGCCCGACGCGGGACAGACCAGTAAGGCGGCCCGCGTCACGTGGCGTCGTCGTAGTTCACGCGCTTCGTGGGTTCCGAAGCGATGGCCTTCTCACCAGGCATGTCACCGTCCGCGTCCGACGCCGTGTAGTCGAACGGCGCGGCCTCGTTGTCGTCGAGCGCGTCCCAGCCCTCGGCGGCACGCAGCTTGGCCTTGCGCTTGTCGTGGACCCGCGCGATCTGGATCGCCATCTCGAAGAGCAGCGTCAACGCGATCGCCAGCACGATCATCGAGACCGGGTCGGTGCCCGGCGTCGCGATCGCGGCGAACACGAACAGGCCCATGGTCAGGCCGCGCCGCCACTTCGCCAGCCTCACGTACGAGATGACGCCCGCCCGGTTGAGCATCACCACGACCAGCGGTATCAGGAAGCTCACGCCGAAGATGAACAACATCGTGATGACGAAGTTGATGTACTTGCTACCGGTGAGCGCCGTGGTCCAGTTGCCGCTGCCGAAGCCGAGCAGCACCTTCAGGCCCTCGGGCACCACCAGGTAGGCGAGCACCGCGCCGGCCACGAACAGCAGCGCGCCCGCGCCGACGAACACCCGCGCGAAGTTGCGTTCCTTCGTGTACAGCCCAGGCGTGATGAACGCCCAGATCTGGTACAGCCACAACGGGCTGAGCAGCACCGCGCCCGCCGCCGTGCCGACCTGCAGCTGCACGAGGAAGATCTCGAACGGCTCGGTCTGCAGCAGTGCGCAGCGGCCGTCCTTGGTGATGTCGGCCCGGTACGGCGCCAGGTCGTCCTGGCAGTACGGACCCGTCAGGATGTCGCCCAGCGATGGGATGGGACCGAGCCGCACCTGGAACCAGATGAAGCCGAAGATGGCACCGACGGCGATGACCAGCATCGCCATGCCGAGGCGGTACCGCAGCTCGTAGAGGTGCTCTTTGAGCGACATCGTGCCGTCGGCGTTACCCCGACGGCGCCTGCCGCGTTCCCGGCGCTCGGCCAACCACCGGAACGGACTTGCCACCTCGCTGACCGTCCTTACAAGTCTGCGACCACAAGGTCAGTTAGTTGTTGGCCTTGTTCTGCGTGGTCTGCTCGATGGGAGGCGCGACCTGCGGCTGCTGCGGCACCGGCGGCTGGGCCGGCGGGAGCTGCTGAACCGGCTGCTGGACGGGCTGCTGGGCGACGGGCTCGTCGTCCGTCGAGTTCGAGTCGCGCAGGCCCTTCGTCTCGGCCTTGAAGATCTTCGCCGACCGGCCGAGCGACCGGGCCATGTCGGGAAGCTTCTTCGCACCGAACAGCAGGATGATCACCACAGCGATGATGATCAGCTCGGTGGGTCCGAGGTTAGGCATTGCTGGTCCTCCTGTCTGCCCCGCGACGTCGATCGTACGCGGGGTTTGCCCTGGTGCGGGCCTGTTCCGAAGGCCGTCGACGCGCGAAGGCCACCTTCAGCGCGGCGGTGCGCGCCTTCAGCAGCCCGACGCGATCGCCGACCCTGTCCCCCACCAGAGTGCGGGTGCGGGCGAATCGACGCAAGGATCGGATGACTCGGATCGTGATGACGACCAGCACGATCAGGCCGAGCGCGATCAGCGCCAGGGTCGGTGTAGACGGCACGAGCACACGTTATACGTCCTAGGTGGACAGCAGGTGATCTGCCCGGCGCAACGCCTCCCGCGCCTGCCTGACGACCTCGTCCGCCAGCTCCGCCGGCTGCTCTACGTGCACGTCCCCACCCAGCCCGAGGAGCAGGCGGACCATCCAGGACGAGTCGTCGTAGCGCATGAGGACACGCGTGCGGCCGTCCGACAGCTCCGCCGCGTGGTCGACCGGGTAGTACTCCGCGACCCAGTGCGCGTCCGGTTCGAGAAGCAGCACGGCGATCTTCTGGTCGTCCCGCGGTTGGAACAACCCCTCCGATGTATCGGTCAATTGGGCGTGCGGCGGAGGCGACGACGGCTCGTCGAGAACCTGCACTTCGTCGATGCGGTCGAGCCGGAACAAGCGCACCCCGAGCGCCGAGCGGCACCACGCTTCCAGGTACCCGCGCCCCTCCAGGAGCAGCAGGCGCATCGGGTCGACCACACGGTCGCTCATCGCGTCGTGCGACTGCGAGTAGTAGCGGATGCGCACGGCCCGTTCGCGCTTCACGGCGTCCTGAACGGCGGCCCGGATCTCCGCGGTCTCCCCGCGCTCGAACCCGCCGAGCCCGACCACCATGCCCGCTGGCTGCGCCTTGCCGACCGCGGCTTCGATCTTGGCCAGCGCGCGCTGCACGGCGTCCGTGTCGACCACACCGGGCGTGTCCGCCAGGGCCCGCAACGCCACCAGCAGCGACGCCGCCTCGGCCGCGGTGAGGCGCAGCGGCCGGTTCATGCCCGCGTCGAACGAGACGGTGATCGTCTCGCCCTCGAAGGACAGGTCGATCAGGTCGCCGGGGCCGTAGCCGGGCAGGCCGCACATCCACAGCAGCTCGAGGTCCTTGCGCAGCTGCTTGGGCGTGATGCCGAAGTCGGCAGCGGCCTCCTTGACCGTGATCGCGGGCCGGTTGAGCAGGTACGGCACGAGCGCTAGCAACCGCGGCAGCCGTTCGTTCGACGCGGTCACCGCGCTCCTTCCAGTGCGCCCTGCAGGCGGTCGCGAACCGATTTGGCCAGCACCTCGGGCTCCAGCACGACGACGTCCGGCCCGAACCCGGCCAGCCACTTGGCCGCCGAGTCGGGGAACTTCAGGTCGATCTCCACGACGTCGCCGCCGTCGCGTTCCTCGACGACCTTCGCGTGCCGGCGCAGACCTTGGGCCCGGTCCTTGGCCACCCAGATCTTGGCGGGCGCGGTGTGGTGCGGATCCACCTCGGTGCGGGCGATGAGGCTCATCAGGTCGATGCCCTCCGGCACCTTGAAGGCGCCGGGCTTGCCGACGGGCTTGACCGCGCCCACGACCCTGGAAAGCCGGAAGCAGCGGGTGTCCTCGCGCTCCTGGTCCCAGCCGACGAGGTACCACTTGCCGCGCCAGGCGACGACACCCCACGGTTCGACCGTGCGTTGCTTCTGCCCACCGGGCGGCGGCTTGCGGTAGTCGAACGCGACCACCTGTCCCGCCTGCACGGCCTGCAGCAGCGGCGGGAACGCGGGTTCGTTGGCGCGCACCTTGGGTTCCACGGCGGCCGGTGCGTCCTGGTCGACGTCCACCCCCGCGGCCCGGAGCTTGATCAACGCTCCGTGCACGGCGCCCGTGAGCTGCGGCGAGTCCCAGAGCCGCGCGGCCAGTGCCACTGCGGCGGCCTCGTCGGGTTCGAGGTCGATGTCACCGAGCTCGTAGTCGCGCCGCGCGATGCGGTACCCGTCCTCCGCGCCCTCCGCGTTGGACTGCCGGCCGGTCTCCAGCGGTACGCCGAGATCCCGCAGCTCGGACTTGTCCCTTTCGAACATGCGGAAGAACGCCTCGTCCGTCGGAGCTTCGTGATAGCCCGGGACGATGGCGCGGATGCGCTCCGCTGTCAGGTACTGACGGGTCGACAGCAGGCACAGCACCAGGTTGACGAGGCGTTCGGCGCGTGCGATGGCCACGGACAAACCCTAACCCTGTGCGCTTATAAACTCTGACATCACCTGTTGTGAACGGTCCGTTCAGAGCAACGTGCGCAACTCCCTTACCAGCTCCACGGGTGCTTCCTCGGCCATGTGATGTCCACAGTCGATGGCACGTACCTGCACGTCATCGGCCCATTCGGCCCACACGTCCGCGAGATTTTCATACAACTCGCCGAGGTCGTCCTTCGCCGCCCACAACGCCAGCACACGACACGCGATCTTCTTGTTCGCGCTCCGGTCCTCGTCATCGTGCTGCCGGTCGACCTCCAGCCCGGCCCGGTAGTCGCCGCACATCGCGTGCACGGTCGCGGGGTCGTGGATGGCGCGCTGGAAGTCGGCCCAGTTCTCGACGCCCATCGCGAGCGGCGTGTCGTGGTAGCGCCCGCCGTAGAACAGATCCGGGTCCTGGTTGATCATCGCGGCCGCGAGCTCCTGCTGCGCCAGGAAGAACCAGTGGTACCAGGACTTCGCGAACCGGGCGTCGCACCGTTGCAGATGGGCCCCGATCGGCAGCCCGTCCAGCACCGCGAGTTCGGTGACCCTGCCCGGATGGTCGAGCGCCAGCCGGATCGCCGCGGCCGCACCCCGGTCGTGCCCGACGACCGCGAACCGCTCGTGCCCGAGATCGCTCATCAGCCGCGCGAAATCGCGCGCCATGGCCCGTTTCGAGTAGTCACCGGGCTTGCTGGACTCGCCATAACCACGCAGATCGGGACAAACGACCGTGTGGTCCGTGGCGAGCAACGGCGCAACGCGGTGCCACGTCGTGTGTGTCCGAGGATGGCCATGCAGGAGGAGGACCGGCGGCCCTGCACCACCGGTCCTCACTCGCAGCACGGCCTCGCCGACGTCCCTGCGACGCAACGAGAATCCTTCGAACACTCGACCGGGCTACCCCTGCGCAGCGCGGCCGACACGTCCCTTTTCGCCGGCGGCCCAGCAGGTGTTACCAACGCAGTCCACAGTGTCGAAACTTCCCGTGTCCGCGACCTTCCAGGACTTGCCGTCCTTGCTGGTGTCCGTGCCCGACGGTCCAACCGCGACCAGTCCGTTGCCCCGATAGGCGATCCCGGACCGGTACCCGACCGGCGCCTGCTTCCCGGCCTTCCACCCGTGCCCGTCGTTGGTCGCGAACGCCGGCGTCGGATCGGTCGGCTTCAGGTAGTCGCCACCGATCGCCACACCCCGCCACGGCGTCTTGAACGCCACCGCGAACACCCCAGCCGCCTCACCGCTCGGCAACGGCGTGTCCGAGGCCTTCCACGACCGCCCGCCGTCCCGCGACTCCAACACCCGTGCCTTCGCGCCGCCGCCGGTCGCGATCCACGCGTGGTTGCCACTGGTCGTCACACACTGCCCACTAGCGGCGAACGCGAACTCGCCCGCCAACGCGTCCGGCATGCCCTTCGTGTCGTTGACGTGCCACGACCGACCGCCGTCCCACGTCCTGAGCACCCGGAACTTGCCATCGACCGGATCGCTCAACGCGAGCCCGCGGAACCTGTCGAAGAACGCCACACAGTCGTAGAACGCCTTCGGATCAGCGTTGCGGAACGACTCCTGCCAGCTCTTACCGCCGTCCGACGTGCGGTAGATCCGCGACGACTCGCCCTCACCGATCGACAACGCCACCGCGTTGCGCGCGTCGAACGCCTCGATGTCGCGGAACTCCAGCGCCTCCGTGCCAGGCGGCCCGACCGAGTCCCACGACCGGCCACCGTTCGTGGTGCGCAACACGGTGCCCTTGGAGCCGCTGACCCACGCGACCTGCCCGGACACCGCCGACAGCCCGCGCAAGCGCGCGTCCGTGCCGGTGGGTTTGAGCTCCCAGTAGGAGTCGGCCGAGGCAGAAGCCACGCCGGGTAGAACCAGAAAAGCAGCGAGTGCCGCCGCAATGATCCTCATGCGACGGCACTCTGCCACTTCTCACAGCGCTGCTAAAGCGACGAAATGAGCCTTTCGACGCGCTCGTCCACCGCCCGGAACGGGTCCTTGCACAGCACGGTCCGCTGCGCCTGGTCGTTCAGCTTCAGGTGCACCCAGTCGACGGTGAAGTCGCGGCCGGCGGCCTGCGCGGCGGCGATGAAGTCACCGCGCAGCTTGGCCCGCGTGGTCTGCGGCGGGGTGTCCTTGGCGGCCTCGATCTCGCCGTCGTCGGTCACGCGCTCGACCTGGCCCTTGCGCTGCAGCAGGTCGAACACGCCGCGGCCACGGCGGATGTCGTGGTAGGCGAGGTCGAGCTGGGCGATGCGCGGGTTGGACAGGTCCATGTTGTGCTTGGCCATGTACCGCTCCATCAGGCGATTCTTGATGGCCCAGTCGATCTCGCGGTCGATCTTGGTGAGGTCCTGGGACTCCACGGCGTCCAGCGTGCGGCCCCACAGTTCGAGGACGCGCTCGGCCATCGGGTCCGGCGAGCGCTTGGCCGTGTGCTCGACGGCCTTCTCGAAGTACTCGCGCTGGATGTCGAGGGCGGAGGCTTCCTTGCCACCCGCCAGGCGCACCGTGCGGCGGCCGGTCAGGTCGTGGGAGATCTCGCGGATGGCGCGGATCGGGTTGTCCAGGGAGAAGTCGCGGAACTGGACGCCCTGCTCGATCATCTCGAGCACGAGGTTGGCGCTGCCCACCTTCAGCAGCGTGGTCACCTCGGACATGTTCGAGTCACCGACGATGACGTGCAGGCGCCGGTAGCGCTCGGCGTCGGCGTGCGGCTCGTCGCGGGTGTTGATGATCGGGCGGGAGCGGGTGGTCGCGGACGACACGCCCTCCCAGATGTGCTCCGCGCGCTGCGAGAGGCAGTAGACGGCGCCGCGCGGGGTCTGCAGGACCTTGCCCGCGCCGCAGATCAGCTGGCGGGTGACCAGGAACGGCAGCAGCACGTCCGCGATGCGCGAGAACTCGCCGGCCCGTGCGACCAGGTAGTTCTCGTGGCAGCCGTAGGAGTTGCCGGCCGAGTCGGTGTTGTTCTTGAACAGGAAGATGTCCCCGCCGATGCCCTCGTCGGCGAGCCTGCGCTCGGCGTCGACCAGGAGGTCCTCGAGGATCCGCTCGCCGGCCTTGTCGTGCGTGACGAGCTGGGCCAGGTCGTCGCACTCGGCCGTGGCGTACTCCGGGTGCGAGCCGACGTCGAGGTAGAGCCGGGAGCCGTTGCGCAAGAACACGTTGGAAGAACGTCCCCACGAGACGACGCGGCGGAACAAGTACCGCGCGACCTCGTCCGGGGACAGACGACGCTGCCCGTGGAAGGTGCAGGTCACCCCGAATTCTGTCTCAATGCCGAAGATCCGCCGCTGCATGCCTCAACAGTAGGCGACTCGCAGGCGGAGCAGGGTGATCCGTTCGGGCGGCACGCCGGTTGCGGTTTAGTGTCGGAGGGGTGTGGAAACGGGTCAGCGCTCTCGACAAGAAGCTCATGAGCTCGTCTGCCGGACTGCCTCCGAGCAGGCTCGACAGGGGTTTCAAGAGACTTTCCAAGGCCGCTAACCACAGCGTGCTGTGGTTCGTCATCGCGGCGATTCTGGCCACCAGAAAAGGCCCGTTCCGGCGTGGTGCGATGAGAGGTCTCGCGGCCATCGCCGGGGCCTCTGCCAGCGCGAACCTCGTCGGCAAGTCACTTTTCCCACGGCGTAGACCCGCCGCGGATCTGCTCGCGGTCGAGCGGCGTCTGTCCAAACGGCCGACGTCGTCGTCATTCCCGTCCGGTCACTCCGCGTCAGCGGCCGCTTTCGCCACGGCGGTGGCCATGGAATCCCCCAAAGCGGCCGTGGTGGTGGCGCCGATCGCGGCCGCCGTCGCCTATTCACGCGTTCACACGGGCGTTCATTGGCCGACCGACGTCGCGGCCGGCGCGGCGGCGGGTGTCGGTGCCGCGTTGCTGACGCGCCGGTGGTGGCCCCTCGGGTTGAACGAGCCCGCTTCGGCCTACGAGCACGCTGACCTGACGTCGTTGCAGGAGGGCGACGGGCTGGTCGTGGTGGTGAACCCGTACTCGGGGATCGGGCCCGACCCGACGCCGCAGATCATCGAGGAGTGGCCGAAGGCGCAGATCGTCTCGGTCGAGGAGCTCTCCGACCTGCCGGACGCGAAGGCGCTGGGGGTGGCCGGTGGTGACGGGACCGTGGCCGCCGTGGCGGCCATCGCTGTCGAACGTGACCTACCGCTGGTGCTCATCCCCTCTGGCACGTTGAACCACTTCGCGCGTGACGTCGGCATCACCGGTCTGCACGACACGGCGCAGGCGGTCGCGGACGGCGTGGGCGTGCGGGTGGACATGGCGCAGGTCAACGACCAGTGGTTCATCAACACCGCGTCGCTGGGCGGCTACCCGGACATGGTGCGGATCCGCGAGAAGCTGGAGAAGCGCTGGGGCAAGTGGCCGGCGGCGGCGATCGCCCTGTTCCGGGTGCTGCAGCGGGCCAAGCCGCTGAAGATGACCATCGACGGCGACAAGCACCTCGTGTGGCTGCTGTTCGTGGGCAACGGCCCGTACCGGCCGAAGGGCTTCGCGCCGACGATGCGCCCACGGCTCGACGACGGGCTGCTCGACGTGCGGTTCGTGCGGGCGGACCGGCAGTTCTCGCGGACCAGGTTCTTCCTCGGCGCCCTCCTCGGGGCGCTGGAGCACTCGCGCATGTACAAGCACTTCGAGGTGGCCTCGTTGAACGTCGAGGTCCACGGCGCCCCCATCTCGATCGCGACGGACGGTGAGGTGCGCGAGAGGGCCAACCACTTCAAGTTCCGCTCGCGTGCGGCGGGGCTGGGCATCTACCGACCCTGAGCACCGAACCGTTCGACATTGTCGAACATTCGCAGCTAGAGTGCCTGGTGTGCCCGGACCTATTCAGTCCATTCAGCGCGCGGCCGAGGTGCTCAAGCTGCTCGCCCACGGTGGCGCGCACCAGCTGAGCGTCGGCGAGATCGCCCGCGCCCTCGACCTGGCGAAACCGACGGTGCACGGGATCCTGCGGACGCTGCAGGAGGTCGGGTTCGTCGAGCAGGAGGTCGAGGGCGGCAAGTACCGGCTGGGCGCGGCGTTGTTCCAGATCGGCACGAGCTACCTGGACGGCAACGAGCTGCGCGCCAAGGCGTTGAACTGGTCGGACACCCTGGCCATGCGGGCGCGCGAGGCGGTGCGCATCGGCGTGATGCACGGCAAGCACGTGCTCGTCGTTCATCACGTGTTCCGGCCGGACAACAGCAGGCAGACGCTCGACACCGGCGCGTTGCTGCCGTGGCACGCCACCGCGCTCGGCAAGGCACTGGTCGCGTTCGGCGAGTGGCCGGACGGCGACCTTCAGCGGTTCACCCGGCACACGCTCGACCCCGAGCGGCTCGCCGACACCATGAACGAGGTCCGCGACCGCGACTGGGCCTACGACCTGCACGAACTGGTCGAGGGCGAGGCGTCGGTGGCGGCGCCGGTGCGGGACAGGCGCGGCGTGGTCGTGGGGGCGGTCGGCATCTCCGGGCCGGTCGAGCGGCTGTGCGAGTCACCCGATCAGCCGCCCCGCCTCGAACTCGTGTCCTACGTACGTGAGGCAGCTCGCAGCGTTTCGAGGGAGCTCGGCGGGCTCTCCTGGTAGTAGTGTGGAACCGTTCGACAATGTCGAACGGTTCGCACAAGGGAGTGTGTGCACGTGGCTTACATCGCGGCGATCGACCAGGGCACGACGTCGTCCCGGTGCATCGTGTTCGACCAGGTCGGCGGGATCGTCTCGGTCGCTCAGCGCGAGCACCGGCAGATCTTCCCCAAGCCGGGCTGGGTGGAGCACGACGCGACCGAGATCTGGGCGAACGTGCAGGCCGTCATCAGCGATGCCCTGGCACACGCCTCACTGACGTACGCCGACATCGCCGCGTTCGGCATCACGAACCAGCGCGAGACAACGGTCGTGTGGGACAAAGCGACCGGCGAGCCCGTGCACAACGCGATCGTCTGGCAGGACACGCGCACCGACGCGTTGATCAGCCGGCTCGGTGACCAGGACCGGTTCCGCGAGCGCAGCGGGCTGCCCCTCGCGACCTACTTCTCCGGCCCGAAGCTCCGGTGGCTGCTGGACAACGTCGACGGGCTGCGCGAGCGGGCCGAACGCGGCGAGGTCCTGTTCGGCACCATGGACACCTGGCTGATCTGGAACCTGACCGGCCGCCACGTCACCGACGTGACGAACGCGTCGCGCACCATGCTGATGAACCTCGAGACCCTCGACTGGGACCCCGAGCTGGTGTCCGCGATGGACGTCCCTCGAGCGATGCTCCCCGAGATCCGGTCCTCCTCCGAGGTGTACGGCACGCACGAGGGCGTGCCCGTCGCGTCGGCGCTGGGCGACCAGCAGGCCGCGCTGTTCGGGCAGACCTGCTTCGCGCCGGGCGAGGGCAAGTGCACGTACGGCACCGGCGCGTTCCTGCTGATCAACACGGGTGACCAGCCCGTGCACTCGCAGAACGGCCTGCTGACCACCGTCGGCTACAAGATCGGCGACCAACCCGCCGCATACGCGCTGGAAGGCGCCGTCGCGGTGACGGGCGCGCTGGTGCAGTGGTTCCGTGACAAGGTCGGCCTGATCTCGTCGGCCGCGGAGATCGAGACGCTCGCACGGACCGTGGACGACAACGGCGGTGCGTACTTCGTGCCCGCGTTCTCCGGACTGTTCGCACCGCACTGGCGCAGCGACGCGCGTGGCGTGATCGCCGGACTGACGGGCTACATCTCGCGCGGACACCTCGCACGGGCCGTGCTGGAGGCCTCGGCGTGGCAGACCCGCGAGGTCGTGGACGCGATGAACGCCGACGCGGTGAATGCCCACTCGGCAGCGGACCTCACGACGTTGCGGGTCGACGGCGGCATGACGGCGAACAACCTGCTCATGCAGTTCCTCTCGGACGTCCTGGACGTGCCGGTGGTGCGCCCGATCGTCGCGGAGACGACGTGCCTCGGCGCGGCGTACGCGGCCGGTCTGGCGGTGGGCTACTGGCCGGACACCGACGCCCTGAAAGCGAACTGGCACAAGGCGGCCGAATGGGAGCCGTCGATGGAACCGGCGGCGCGAGCACGCGGCTACCGGAAGTGGAAGAAGGCGGTCGAGCGGACCGTCGGGTGGATGGACGAGGACGATGACTGACCTGAACCAGCGGGCACGCGCCCGTGAAGAGCTCCAGCACGGCGAGTTCGACGTCGTCGTGATCGGCGGCGGCATCCTGGGCATCGCGACCACGTGGGCCGCGGCCCGCTCCGGCCTGCGGGTCGCGCTGGTGGAGAGCGGTGACTTCGCGGGCGCCACCTCGTCCGCGTCGTCGAAACTGGTCCACGGTGGCCTGCGCTACCTCGCGATGGGCCCGTCGGCCGTGCCGATGGTGCACGAGAACCACAAGGAACGCCGCGCGCTGGGCGACCACCTGGCCCCGCACCTGGTGCGCCCGCTGCCGTTCCTCGTCCCCGTCTACAAGGGCGGCCCGCACAGCCGGTTCGTGCTGGGTGCGGGCGTCACGTTGTACTCCGCGCTGTCGGGCTTCGGCGACGGCATGGGGAAGGTGCTGTCGGCGCGCAGGGCTGTGGAGTGGGTGCCTGACCTGCGCGCCGACGGTCTGCGCGGTGCCGCGATGTACTACGACCACCAGATGAACGACAGCCGCGTGGCGATCACCGCCGCGCGCGCCGCCGCCGAGGCCGGTGCCGTGCTGCTCAACCACATCTCGGTCGTGGGGCTGCGCAAGACCGGCGCGAAGGTGACCGGCGTCGACCTGCGCGACTCGCTGGGCGAGTTCGGCGTGAACGCGCGCGTCGTCGTGAACGCCACCGGCCCATGGCTCGACGTGCTGCGGCGCATGGAAGATCCCGCCGCCGACCCGTCGATCCGCCTGTCGAAGGGGTCGCACCTGGTGATGCGCACCTCGTCGGAGTGGAAGGCCGCGCTGACGATCCCGGTCGACGACGTGCGCGTGTCGTTCGCGATCCCGTGGGAGGGCCACCTCCTCCTCGGCACCACTGACGAGGCGTACGAGGGCGATCCGGCCGCGGTGTTGTGCACCGACGCCGACGTCGACCAGATCATGTCCGAGGCGGGCGTCGCCGTCACCGGGCTGGACAAGAAGAACCTCGCGTACACGTTCGCGGGCCTACGCGTGCTGCCCGGCGGCCCCGGCGACACCTCTCACGCCAAGCGCGAGACCGTGATCACCGCGGGTTCCGGCGGCATGATCAGCGTGGCCGGCGGCAAGTGGACGACGTTCCGCAAGATCGGCGCCACCGTCCTGGCCCGCGTGAACTCGGAGCTCGGCCGCACGTTCGACGGCCCGCTGGACGGCGTCGCGCTGCCCGGCTCCGCCCAGCCCGACACCGTGGGTTCCGTGCTCGGTCACGCCTGGAGCGCGCTGCCCGACGACGTGGTGCGCCACCTGGCCACGCACTACGGCACGACGTCGCACGAGGTCGTCGCGCTCGGCCTGGAGAACCCGGCGCTGCTGGAGCGTGTCCACCCGGACGGCCCGGACATCTGGGCGCAGGTCGAGCACGCCCGCCGCACCGAGTGGGCGTCCGAAGTGGACGACGTGCTGCGCCGCCGCACCACCGTGATGGTCCGCGGCCTGGACTCGCCCGAGGTGCGCACGAGGGTGTCGGAGCTGCTCGCGTCCTGAGCTAGCAGTTCATCCCGAGTTCGACCAGGTACTCGGCAAGTTCGGGTTCCGAGTGGAACGCGCTGCGCACCGCCAGCGTGCCGTCGCAACCCAGCACGACCTCTTCCCGTGACACTGAGCGGTGTTCGAGACGGAGCCCCTCCAGATAGGCGTCGATGATCTGCTCCCGGATCGGGGGCAGATCGCCGACCGCCATCCGGCCCGCCTGGACCAGCCCGACGAGGAGCTGCGCCAGGTCGGTGCCCACCGGCGACGGGAACTGCCAGGTCACGTCGATCACCACGAACGACTCCGTGTCGTCGGCGGGGACCAGCAGGTTCTGCGGGCACGCGTCGTTGTGCCCGATCGCCTGGGGCAGGGCCTCCAGCCGCGCCAGCAGCTCTGGCACCCGTCCGGCGAACGGCGAGCAGTCCGGACGCAGGAACGCCTCCCTGACCAGCCGTCCCTCGTACAGCACCCGCAACGCTCTGCCCGGCGCGCCACCGAACCTGCGCCCTGCCCACCGGCCGAGCCCCAGCGCGGCCCGCCGGAACCGCGGCAGGTCCCACTCCACGTCCGCGCAGTGCACGTCCTCGAGCCACAGCGCGACCCGGTCGCCGAGGTCGTCCACCCGCACCACCCGCGGCCGCCGGAAACCGGGCGGCAGCACGAATTCCGACAACAGGAACTCCGCCTCGTCGCGCCACGGGAAGTCGCCGACCACGTCGGCCAGCTCCGCCGGGAGGTCCGGCCGGCGCAGCACCTTCACGAACACCGACGAGCGCGCGGACACCACCCGGTAGACCGCCGCCGTCGTCACGGCGACCGGCAGGAAGTCCACCGGGACCACGCGGGTCAGCGGTAGGGATCGGTGATCTCGCCGAGCATCTCCAGCGCCTCGCGCAGCTGCGTCATGCGGCGCTTGCCGATGTGCTGTTCCCATTCCGCCTCCATCCTGGCCATCTCCTCGTTCGCGATGGGCACCGCGGCCATCGCCTTCTCCGTCACGCGCACCAGCCGCGCCCTGCCGTCCGACGGGTCGGGGACCCGTTCCAGGTAGCCGGCCTGCTCCAGCTGGTCCACCAGGAACCCGGCGGTCTGCTTCGTCACCTGGGCCGCCTCCGCGAGCTCGGTGAGCCGCGTTCCGTCCGGGCCGACGCGCATGAGAACCCGCGCCTGCGCCTGCGTGACCTCGAAGCCCGCGTTGACGACGGCGGCCAGCATGCGGTTCTCCACGTAGCGGTTCGGAATGAAGAGCAGCAGCCCGATGTTCACTCTCGCGCCCCTTGTTTTAGTCAGATCCTCTGATTAAAGTAGTCAGTCTCTCGAACTAAAACAAGAGGAGGACGGCCATGGACGACACCCAGATGTGGCAGACGGTCGACACCGAGCGCGCGGCGACCGCGGATCTGCTCGCCGGGCTCTCGGACGTGGAGTGGACCTACCCGTCGCTGTGCGAGGGCTGGACGGTGCGCGAGGTCGCCGCCCACATCTCGATGGCCCATCGCATCGGCATGGGCACGGCGTTCAAGGAGTTCGTGAAGGCCCGCGGCAGCTTCAACCGCATGGTCGACCGGACCGCACGCGAAGAGGCACGCAGACCTACCACCGAGCTCGTCACGAAACTGCGCGGCGCCGTCGGGTTCCACAAGCTCGCCCCCGGCCAGACGCTCAAGAACGCGCTGATGGACATCATGGTCCACTCGCAGGACATCGCCCTGCCTCTCGGCATCGAACGCCACATGCCGATCGACGCCGCCGTCGTCGCGGCGGACGACCTCTGGCGGATCGGCTTCCCGTTCCACGCGCGCCGCCGGCTGGCAGGGCATCGGCTCGTCGCCACCGACGCCGACTGGTCCGCGGGCGAGGGTGCGGAGGTCAGCGGGCCGATCGAGGCGCTGGTGATGCTGCTCGCCGGCCGCACCGCCACCATCCCGCGACTCACCGGCCTGAGCGTCTAACCCAGCACGCGGACCATTCGCCGGCACACGTGGACGCGCTCGAACCGTTGGCGCAGCTCGGTTTCCCGTTCGATCCTGGCGTGCAGGAACGCTCCGACCGGCGTCAGCCCGTACTTGGCGTTCAGCACGGTGCCCACTTCGTCCGCCGAGGCGTACACGTGCAGATAGCGCGACGTCTCCAGGAAGTCGTTGCGCGCGAACCAGCCCAACGCCTGTTCGTCCTCACGAGTCCACGCGTCGAGCGCGCGCACCCGGCACCGTTCCAACCGGCGCAGCGCCTCACCCAGCAACGCCGTCGCGATCCCCCGGCCCTGGCGGTCCGGGTGCACGAAGACGGTGCCGATGGTCGCCTCCGGCCCCGGCACCGACACGTCCAGCGCGCCGATCACCACACCGTCCTCGAGCGCCACGAGTTCGAGATCGGCGCGGCGCTTGGCCTGCCAGACGTCGTCGTAGCTGCTCGTCGTGACGAATCCCAGCACCCGGCAGCGCAGCCAGGACGCCTCGTCCGCCGTCTCGTAGTCCCGGATCTCCGCGGGCGACACCAATGCGCGCGGAACCTCGGCACCGCCCGATGTTCCCAGCAAGCTCAGTCCTCTAGTTCGACCCCGTGCGGCGTCGACCACGTCGTCCCCCAAACCACTTCAGCCGGACGTCTCCGGCACCGTTCAGGGTTCCCGATGTCCGGCCTGCTCGCACGCATGTTTTCGTGTCACCGTTTGCCAGGAACATACTCAGTATGCATACTCAGTAGGTATGTCGGTCAAACACGGTCTGCTCGCTCTGCTGGAGCGCGGGCCCATGTACGGCTACCAGCTGCGGGCGGCGTTCGATTCAGCCACCGGCGGCACGTGGCCGTTGAACATCGGGCAGGTCTACACGACGTTGGCACGCCTGGAGCGTGACGATTTGGTCGAGGCACTGCCCGAGAACGAGGGGCAGCGCCCCTACGAGATCACCGCGCAGGGCCGCGCCGAGCTCAGGAAGTGGTTCGGCTCGCCGGTGCAGCGCGGCGACCGGCCGCGCGACGAGGTGGCGATCAAGCTCGCCCTCGCGATCACCACGCCGGGCGTCGACGTCGCCAAGGTCGTGATGACCCAGCGCACGGCCACGATGCGCACGTTGCAGGAGTACACGAGGCTCAAGACCCAGCCCGGCGACCTGCCGTGGCTGCTCGTGCTCGACGCGATGATCTTCCAGGCGGAGGCCGAACTGCGCTGGCTCGACCACTGCGAGGCGAGCCTGCTGCGCTACGTCCCGGCGGCCGTCCCCGAGACGACCGATGTCGAGGTGCCGCGATGACCGTCCTCGAACTGCGCGACGTGCACCGCGTCCACGGCGCCGGAGAGACCGCGGTCAACGCCCTCGACGGCGTCGCGCTCACCGTCGAACCCGGCGAACTCGTCGCCGTGATGGGCCCGTCCGGCTCCGGCAAGTCCACGCTGCTGAACCTCGCCGGCGGCCTCGACAGCCCGACCAGCGGCCAGGTCCTGGTCGACGGCACCAGCCTGCAGTCCTTGTCCCGCAAGCAACTCGCCGCCTGGCGCCGCAAGCGCATCGGCTACGTCTTCCAGGACCTCAACCTCATCGCGAGCCTCACCGCCGCCGAGAACGTCGCACTCCCCCTCGACCTCGACGGCGTCCGCAAGTCGCGCCGGCAGGCGGAGCAGGCACTGTCCGAAGTGGACCTGGACGGCTACGCGGACCGCTTCCCGGACGAGATGTCCGGCGGCCAGCAGCAACGCGTGGCCATCGCCCGTGCCCTGATCGGCGAACGACGCCTGGTCCTCGCCGACGAACCCACCGGCGCCCTCGACTCCCGCACCGGCGAGACCGTCCTGCGCCTCCTGCGGTCCAAAGTGGACGCCGGAGCCGCCGCCGTCCTCGTCACGCACGACGCCCGCCACGCCGCCTGGGCCGACCGCGTGATCTTCCTGCGCGACGGCGTCGTCGTCGACGTCTCGACCCGCGACCAGCCAGAAGAACTGCTGAGCACCCCGTGAACGGATGGCGCGCAGCACTGCGCATCGCCTGGCGCGAGGCCCGCAGGTCTCGCGGCCGCTCCGCCCTCGTCGTAGCCCTGATCCTGATCCCGGTGGCCGCGCTCTCGTTCGCGGCGATCGTCTACGACTCGACCGAACTGACCCCGGACGAGGACGCGTCCCGCCACATGGGCACCGCCGAGGCACTGGTCAGATGGCCCAGCAACACTCCGGTCATCCAGCAGCCGGACCAGCTCCTCGGCATTCCCGCCGGCAAGGGCGAGGGCCCGGAACCGTCAGAGGAACGCCTGCGAGCCCTCCTGCCCGGCGCCCAGCTGCTGTCCGCCCAGCGCACCGGCATCACCATCCGCACCACCGCGGGCCTGGGCCGCGCCGAAGCCCGCATGCTCGACCTCACCAACCCGCTCACCCAGGGCACCGTCACCGTCCTGGAGGGCCGTGCGGCCACCAGCACCACCGAAGTAGCGTTGTCCCGCAAGGCAATGGACCGCACCGGCGCCAAAATCGGCGGCACGATCACCACCGAGGAAGGCCGCACCTTCACCGTCGTCGGCCTCATCGAAGAACCCCGCGCCCTGGAAAGCACCACGATCGTCGCCCTGCCGGGCACGTTCGCCAACGCCGGCCAGATGTGGCTCGTGACCACCCCGCTCACCTGGGCGAAGGTCAAGGAGCTCAACAAACTCGGCATCGCCGTGATGTCCCGCACCGTCCTGCGCGACCCACCACCCGCCGCCGACCGCTATCCGCAACTCGACCGCGGCAACCAACTGCGCGCCGAGTTCCTGATGCTCATCGCGGGCCTGGCCGTGCTGGAAATGGCCCTGCTGGCAGGCTCCGCCCTGGCCGTGGGAGCCCGCCGCCGCAAACGCGACCTGGCCCTCGTCGCCGCAGTGGGCGGCGCCCCGTCCCACGTCCGCCGCATAGTCCTGGCCGACGGCGTGGTCCTCGGCGCTCTCTCCGCCCTGGGAGGCGTGGCACTCGGCACGCTCGCCGCCATCCTGTGCCGCCCGCTGATCGAGACCGCCCTCGAACAACGCTATGGCGCCCAACGCTTCTACCCCACCGCCCTGCTGGCCCTGGCCCTGCTGGCCGTCGTCACCGGCCTCCTGGCAGCACTCGTACCGGCATGGATCTCCTCCCGCCAGGACGTCGTGACCGCCCTGGCCGGCCGCCGCGGCATCACCCGTTCCCGCCGCCGCTGGCTGGCCCTCGGCCTGATCCTCATCGCGGCAGGCGTCGCAACCGGCGTCTTCACCGCGATCAGGATGGAGATCGCCGGCATCCTCATCGCCCTGATCCTCACCGAGATCGGCCTGATCCTCTGCACCCCAGCGCTACTCGGCCTGCTGGCGAAAGCGGGCCGCTGGCTCCCGGTGGCTCTCCGCATCGCCCTGCGCGACGCAGCCCGCAACCGAACCGCCGCCGCCCCGGCCATCTCGGCCGTGATGACAGCCGTGATCGGCGCGGTGGCCGTCAGCGTGATGCTGACCTCCCAAGCAGCACAAGAAGAAACCCAGCTCGCGGGCACCATGGGAGACGTGAACGTCCACCGCCGGAACGACATGGAAAAGGCCGCCACCTCGATCCCGCCCTCAGTGACCACCGCCATCCGCAACACCATGCCGGTGGCCGAGGCCCACGAGATCAAACTCCTCTCGTGCGACAGCGGCCCGTGCTTCGCCCACGTCCGCCCGCCACAAGACCGCGAGTGCCCGTACTCCCTGGACGTGATCAAACGCGAACCCACCAAGTCAGAAGAACAAGCAGCCCTCCAAGACCGCCGCTGCGACGGCGCAGGCCGCTCCCACCGCTACTTCGGCACCATCACCAGCCCGAACGGTTTCCTGGTAGTAGCCACCCCGGACGCCGCCCCCACCCTCTTCACCCTGCCACCACAGGACATCGCCACCACCCAGGCCGCCCTGCGCGAAGGCAAGGTGGTCGTCAACGACCCCAACATGGTCGCCAACGGCCAACTCCTCATCACCACCGGCGCGCAGGCCACCACCACCCCGGCCCCAGGCCACGCCGTCCCCAAGAACTCAGCCCCGCTGGCCATGATGACCGAGGAAACGGCCCGCACCCTCGGCTACGAAGTGGCCGCCTTCACCATCTTCGCCACGACCACCCGCATGCCCACCCAAGCCGAGGAAGACGCCCTGGCCGCAGCCCTGAGCGGCGGCCAGTACGAGGTGAACGTAGACCGCCCAAGCGAATCCGAAGTACAACGCTCCCTCAGCATCCTCGCCCTCGTGGCAGGCATCATCACCCTGGCAGCAGCCGCCCTGGCCACCGGCCTGGCAGCAGCCGACGGCCGCCGCGACCTGACCACTCTCGCCGCCGTGGGCGCCACCCCAACCCTCCGCAAACTCCTGTCACTGAGCCAAGCAGGGGTGATCGCAGGCATAGGCGGCGTCCTGGGCACAGCAGCAGGCATCGCCTCAGCCCTGGCCCTACTGGCAGCCCTGAACGTCGGCTACGCCAACCAGTGGCCCCAACCACCCCTCAACCCGCTGACCGTTCCCTGGCAAGACACCCTGTTCCCCCTGCTGGTCATCCCAGCCGTAGCAATGCTGGGCGCAGCCCTCTTCACCCGTTCCCGCCTGCCGATCGAACGCCGCGAATAGGCTGCGAGGGTGACAACCTTCGCGATTGTGCACGGAGCAGGCGACGTGGGCTGGTCGTGGCACCTGGTAGCAGCAGCCCTGGAAGCCAAGGGCCACACCACAATCGCCCCCGACCTCCCCACCGAAGACGAGTCGAAGGACCTGACGGACTGGGCGTCCACCGTGGTGGACGCCCTCCCGTCCACTTCGGACGTGGTAGTAGTAGGCCACTCGTTCGGCGGCTTCACCGCCCCTTTGGTAGCCGCACGAATCAAGGCCTCAGCCCTCGTCCTGGTAACCGCGATGCTCCCCAAACCAGGCGAAACGCCAGGCGCCTGGTGGGAGAACGCGGGCTACACGGACAGCGGCCACGAGGACAAGTTCTGGCACGACGTCCCACCGGCCTTGGCCAAGGAGTCACAAAAACGCGAACGCGACGTGTCGGAGACCGCCATGGCCAAACCCTGGCCACTACCAGCAATGCCCGACGTACCAACCCACTTCATCCTGTGCACCGAGGACAGGTTCTTCACCCCGGAATTCATGCGCGGAGTGGTGGCCGACCGCCTACCAGGAGTGGAACCGGTAGAACTGGCAGCGGGCCACTGCGCACAACTGAGCAGCCCCAACGAACTAGCAGCACTGCTGGCCACCTACGCACGCTGACGCACCCGAGGCCGAAGGCGAGGCGACCCGACGGCGAAGCCGAGGCGTCCTTAAGTCTTGAAACAGCGCTCCGGGCGGGTCCCCGTCACGAGTCGTGCCTCAGCACTCGCT